>JALYPB010000325.1 GCA_030856585.1 Gemmatimonadota bacterium
AGCCCCTGCTCAAGTTCGAGCGGATTCTCGAGACCTATCTCGGGATCGCGCCGAGCGGATTCCGCTCGTTCCTCATGGCGGGGCCGCTCTGGATCAAGGACAAGCTCTATCTCGACCGGCAGCTTCGCGACGCGCTGGGCTACTCGGGAGAGATCCTCTACGCCGAGCACCACGAGTCGCACGCGGCAAGTGCGTTCTTTCCCTCGCCGTTCGAGCGGGCGGCCATCCTCACCATGGACGGCGTCGGCGAGTGGGCCACCGCATCGATCGGCATCGGGGAGGGGAACGACCTCCGGATCCTGAGCGAGCTCCACTGGCCCGATTCCCTGTGACTGCTCTACTCGGCGCTCACCTACTATCTCGGCTTCAAGGTCAATTCCGGCGAGTACAAGGTCATGGGACTCGCCCCCTACGGCGAGCCCCGGTACGTCAAGCTGCTCCTCGACGAGGTGGTGAACCTCCGGGAAGACGGCTCCCTCACCCTCAATCAGAAATATTTCGACTACCTCGGCGGTCTCACCATGACCAACGCGGCGTTCGACCGGTTGTTCGGCGCGCCGCCGCGGGTAGCCGAGACCAATCTGACGCAGCGGGACCTCGACATCGCGCGCTCGGTACAGGAGGTCTGCGAGGAGGCGATGCTCCGGATGGCCCGCACGGCGCACCGGCTCACCGGTCTCGACCGGCTCTGTCTCGCCGGTGGCGTCGCGCTCAACTGCGTCGGCAACGGCCGCATCCTGCGCGAGGGCCCGTTCGAGCGGCTCTGGATCCAGCCCGCCTCGGGTGACGCGGGTGGCGCCCTCGGCGTGGCGCAGCTCATCTGGCACCGGCACCAGAAGTCGCCGCGGGCGGTCAATGGGCGCGACGCCATGAAGGGCGCGTACCTGGGGCCGGAGTTCTCGCCCGATCAGATCCGCGCCTACCTCGATTCGGTGGGTGCCGTCTACCGCTGCGCCCAGCCCGACGAGCTGATCGAGCGGACCGCGGACATCCTGACCGAGGGGTGCGTGGTCGGCTGGTTCTCTGGCCGGATGGAGTTCGGCCCGCGGGCGCTGGGCGGCCGGAGCATCCTCGGCGACCCCCGGAACCCGGCCATGCAGTCGCAGATGAACATCAAGATCAAGTTCCGCGAGGGATTCCGGCCGTTCGCCCCGAGCGTGCTGCGGGAGCGGGTGGCCGAGTGGTTCGAGATGGACACCGATTCGCCGTACATGCTGCTGGTGGCGCCGGTGCGCCCCGAACGCCGGATCGGCACCACCGAGGAGGAGGAGGGCCGCTGGGGCGTCGAGAAGCTCAAGGTGCGGCGCTCCGAGATCCCCGCGGTGACCCACGTGGACTACTCGGCCAGAATCCAGACGGTGAGCCGGGAGGACAACCCCGCGTACCACGCCCTCATCTCGGCGTTCGAGGAGCGCACCGGGTGCCCGGTGCTGGTCAACACCTCGTTCAACGTCCGCGGCGAGCCGATCGTGTGCACACCGGAAGACGCGTACCGCTGTTTCATGCGGACCAACATCGACTACCTGGTGCTGTGGCCGTTCCTGCTCGCCAAGCGCGAGCAGCCGGCCTGGCGGGAGGAGGGAGATTGGCGCACCGAAGTCCCGCTCGACTGACGCCGCGGGAAGGGAGAAAGTTCGCGTTCACCCTCGCGGGCGCCTTTGGCGCGCTCGCCGGCGTGGCCTGGTGGCGCGGGAGCCCGCGCTCCGCGATGGTGCTCGGCACGGTCGCGGGCGCCTTCGCCATTGCCGGGCTGGTGCTGCCGGGGCGGCTCGGACCGGTGTACCGCGGGTGGATGGGGTTCGCCCTCCTGCTCTCCAAGATCACGACGCCCATCTTCATGGGCGTGGTGTACTTCGTGGTGATCACGCCGGTGGCGCTGCTGCGCCGGGCGGTCGGTGGCAACCCACTTCGCGCCCATCACGGGGCCACCGGCTGGGTGGACCGCAGCCAGGCTCCGCGGGGCGATCTCACCCGGCAGTTCTAGAACGCAGGATAGGAGGTCGAGATGAGTCGAGGGGGCCTGGCCCAGGAGCTGTGGGCCTACATGCGCATTCGGAAGAAGTGGTGGCTCGCACCGATTCTGCTGGTGCTGCTGCTGGTGGGCTTCCTGCTGGTGTTCGCCCAAGGCTCGGCCCTGGCGCCGTTCATCTACACGATCTTCTAGAGCCGTCCGTCCAACTCGAAGTAGAGGTTTGACCTTCCCGAGCCCGAGTACGAAATGCCTCAGTGAGGTCGAGGTAGGCAATGCCGCGCCGCTCAAGCTCCGGGATGAAGGCAGTCACCCACCGCGACGACCTCGGCGGTGTCAGGCCAAGCGTCCGTATTCCGAAACCCCTTGGCGTCGGTCCGAAAGTTGAACCGGACGTCACCCCGCTCGAGCTTACCATGGGTCATCCCGAGGTAGCCCTGGGCATCCGTCATTCCAGTCTGCACGAGCGGCAGCGCCACGGTGCTGGGCGTCGACGGAGATGTGGACAGACAGGATCGCGACGCTAGCGTGACGCGATGGCGTGGCGCCGCTCATCGTGCGGCGACCATGAGAATCCGGACCGGCTGATCGCCCGGGTTCCGCCACCGCCGAAGCGCCCCCGCGCGAATCGTCACTGCATCGCCACAGGCGAGCACCTGCTCGCTGTCGTCGAGCGTGAGCACCACCGTACCCTCCAGCACCAGCGCGAACTCCTCCCGGCCCGACGCGTAAGCCCTGCTCCCGCTGCTTCCGCTCGACTGGAGCGTGACCAGCACCGGCTCGAGGCATCCCCCGACTCCACCTGCGCCCAGTGCCTCGAGCTTTGCCTTCGACCATCCGCTGTGCAGGACCGGTCGGGCGTCCACCCGGACAACCGGCAACGGCCTTGACTCGGCGGTCTTGAAGAACTCGCCCAACGTGACTCCGAGGGCGGTGGCGATGCGCTCCATCGAGGCGATCGAGGGCGACGCTTGGCTGTTCTCCACTTGGGACAGGAAGCTAGCAGAGAAGCCGGTCCGCGCCGCCAGGGTGCGGAGAGAGAGCTGCTGGGCCTCGCGGAGACGCCGCACGGATGGTCCGAGGTACGCTTCGCTCATGCCAAGCCCGGGTATAATAATATTCAGTGACGCTGAACGCAGCGTACATAGGCCCTTTACGGCAGCTCTGGCGCATCGCGAGCGCGGAAGGCCGGCGCCGAGACGGCCTCGTCCGGCACCCGGCGGAGGAAGGATAATGGAACCGATTCCCCACCCATCGCGATGTTGGACGTTGGGCCGGCTCGCTCCGGCCGTGCTGGCCGGCTGGCTTGGGCTCGGCGTGGGCTTACGGCTTCTGCCGGTCGAGCGACTAGGCGTGTCCCCCATTCCGGCGGCTGAGCGGCTGTCGGGGCGGCATGCGCCGTTCCGGCCTCACGTCACCATGTACACCGCAAATGGCGAGGGCGGACAGAACGCCCTGCAGGCAAACCTGCCGCCGACCGAGCGTCGTGGACCGCTCCGTTTCTCCACCGATCGGCTGGGGTACCGCCGAAACCCTGAGGTTCCTGAGCAGGGAGCGCCAGAAGTGCTGGTCCTCGGCGGCGATTCGTACACCTACGGCGCCCACCTCTCGGACGAGGAGACGCTGCCCCCAGCGCTGACGCGGCACACCGGACTCGCGACGTACAACGCCGGCCGTTCAAGCGGGAAACCGATGACGCTGGAGGACCTCGATTGGTTGCTAGAGCGGCTTCCTGGCCAGCCCAAGATCGCAGTGCTGGTGCACCTCGAGCACCACTTCCGCAGGCCGCCAATCGAGGGCGCCGGCCCGACGCGCGAAGGGACGTTAGCGCAAGTGGTCTACATGAAATGGCTGGTCGCCCATTGGTGGCAGGTCTCACCGCTGAGCAACGCCACGCGGCGGCTCTACCGCACGCTCACCAACGATCGCATCCTGCCGAACCGGCTGAAGGACGCCACCGTCGTGCGCGAGCTCCCGGGAGGTTCAGCGATCCTCTTCCGCGGGTATGAACTTTCCCCGGCCCGTAATCCGCGAGACCACGAGACCGTCGAGGCGACCGCCGAGTACCTCGCATGGTGGCGCGACCAGCTCGCCGCGCGTGGCATCGCGACGCACGTCCTGCTGGTGCCCACGCGGTATACGACCTACGGGCCCTGGCTGGAGCGGGGTTCGGCACAGACGGCTGTCCGGCAGGCGGCGGACAACCTCTACTACCTGGAAAGCGAGCTCGCCGAGCGGGGGATCCCGACCGTTAACGCGCTCACGATCTTCCGGGAGACGGCCGCCGAGGATCTCCGCACCGGTCGGCTCCCCGTCTACCGCGAGGACAACCACTGGAACGCTAGCGGTGTCGAGCGCGTCGCGGCGGCGCTCGCCGGCGCGCTCGCGGGTGGAACACCGCGCCGGTCCCCTGGGATGAGCGCGGTGGCGAACGCCGCTCGCGAAGGTGGTTGAGCGCGCCGTATGCTGTTCAACAGTGCCGTCTTCCTCTTTCTCTTCTTGCCGATCACGTACGCGGTCTTCTGGTCGCTTCGAGCCCGGAACGCGCGCTACATCTGGCTGACACTCACGGGGTACGTCTTCTACGGGTACTGGGATCCGCGATTCTGCCTGCTGATGCTGTTCTCAACCCTCGTCAGCTACGGGGCGGGGTTCGGGTTTCTGCGCTGGGGTGACGACC
>JALYPB010000340.1 GCA_030856585.1 Gemmatimonadota bacterium
TTGCCGGCGAGCCAACACCTCGCAACCCCTGGTGGAGTTGGGCGCAACCGCGCATTATCTCTGCCTTCCAACCCGCGGGTCCCCGCCGCGGTAACCTGATGACCCCGGAGGGGGCATGGATTCGACCGCCCGGCAGGCCCGATTGAAGCCGGAGTTTGCTGAGCTTTACCCGCCCCTCACACCTGATATCTGGGAGCCGGCTGCCGAAATGGGCGCCCGGGTGCTTCTCTGGCAGGTTCAGCAGCGGGGGACGGACGCACTGGGCACCCGCCTACTGGACGAGAGACATTTCGAGTTCCGGGGAGGCTGGTACCGGGGGCAGGAGACGGACCTCCGAACCAGGGTCTGCGATCCGGCCTTCAACGGGCCATTTTGAGCCCTCAATACTGCTCGATCAGGATCTTACAGACCGACTCCATACCCCGGCGGAAGATGGAGCGCTTTCGCCATTCCTCCAGGTGAATCTCGCGCGAGCGAGCGAAATCCGCGGTGAGTCCCTGCTCGATAGACTGAGCGAATCCCCGGTCGGCGACTCCCAGCACATTCTCCTCGTTGATCTCCATGCTGCGCTCGTCGAGATTTGCCGAGCCGATGACCGACCACGCTCCATCGACCACACAGGTCTTCGCGTGCATCATTGCGGGCTCATACTCGAAGATTCGTACCCCAGCCTCCAACAGCTCTTCATAGTAACTCCGCCCGGCCCATTGGACCGGTATGGCATCGGTCTGATTGCCGGGCACCAACACCCGGGTGTCCACGCCGCTCTTTGCCCGCCCGATCACGGCAGCGCGCAGGCGGCGGTCTGGAATGAAGTACGAATTGGTGATCCAGAGGCGGCGTCGGGCGTTGATGTAGCTGAGCCAGAACAGGAGCCGTATCGGCTGCAGCGCGTCGGATGGAGAGCTCACCACCGATAGTCCGCAGGGACCAGGTTCCCGCTCGGTCATAGGGAAAAAGCGAGGGCCCGCGACCACCTCGCCGGTGCAGTACACCCAGCTCGCCGCGAACGCTGCCTGGATGCCGGCGACCATGGGACCGGTAACGCGCGTCATGCTGTCGCGCCATTCGTGCTGGTTGCTGACGTTTCCCTTCCACTTCTTCGCCACCGCGGCACCCCCGGTGAAGCCAATTCGTCCGTCAATGACAATCGCCCGCCGGTGGGTCCGCTTGTAGATCCGCACCAGATTGCGCAGCCCAAAAGGCCGGAAGCGGGCGACTGTGACGCCCGCCTCGCTAAGCTCATCCCGGTAGCGCTTCGTCATCTTGATGGCGCCGATGCCGTCGAGCATCAGCCGGACCTCCACCCCGGCCCGCGCCCGCTCCTTGAACGCATCCATGAACTGGCGGCCGATCTCGTCCGGCTCGAAGATGTAGACCTCGAAATTGACCGAATCCTCGGCCTTCCGAATAGCTTCCAGCATTACGGGATAAAACGCGTCTCCATTCTGAAGGATGGTGACCTCACCTCCCTGGAAGATCGGGCTGTTCAGGTATGTCGAGGTCCACTCCACGAATCTCTCGGAGCCGGGGTCGGCCTCAAACCCCACCGTCAGATCGTCCCGGGGCCAGTCCGGAAAGAAAAGGGCGCCGATTACCCCGACGATCGCCAAGACGCCGATGACCATCAGCGTCCAGGCCCACCAGGGCAGACTGGATTCGATCCCCATCAATTCGCTCATTCGGACTCCCGCGAGGGTTGAAGATCGATCCGGGCCAGCAGTGGATGGTGATCGGAGCCGAAGACACGTGCGCCACGGTCCTGAGGGTGTTCGTCCAGCCGGTGCACGCTCGCTTCCGCTATCACACCGGTGCGATCGCGCACGAGAAGATAGTCCAAGACCAGTCGTGGCAGAGCGTGAAAGGTGTGCCGCCAGCGAGGCAGGGAAGGCGGAACCCCGAAGGTGAAGCCGGCCTCGCCCAGGAGCCGCCAGGCGCGTTCGTATCGGCCCCGACCGAGGTTCAGGTCGGCGCCCAGGACGGCGGTGTCATCCTGAACCGACGCGATGAGGTGCTGAGCCTGGAGTGCCCGCCCGGCTGAACCGAGCCATCGGTGACCCGGAGGGCCGCGCGGATCGAGGTGCGCGCTCACCAGCCGGAGGCTGGTGTCACCCAGAGCCACGCTGGCCGTGACTGCCACCCGCCGTTGCAGGACCAGGGGAAGCTCAATCGCGTGCGCGCCTTCGAGCGGAACACTGGAGAGGATTGCATTCCCCCGATCGCTCTGGTCGGCGCCGTTCCGCATCGAAGGAGCGTATCGCAGGTTGAGGCGGAGCGCCTGCGCCGTTTCCACTATGTCCTCCTGCGGTCCCAGCTGAGCGATCAGGACCCGGCCCGCCTGGCCTTCCTGCTGCCTGGGGACCGAAGAGTCGCACCGGTTGGCCTCCTGGGCGAGCACCACGAGCGGCACGTCGGGGTCGGCCCCGAGGTCGGCGTAGTCTCCATTCCGAATCCGGGAGACGACCTCGCGCAATCGGCCCCGGCCGATCCAGACGTTCCAGCTCAGCACCACCAGGCTGCGAGAACTGGGAGCCTTCTGAGCGGCCGTGATATCCAGAGCAACCTGAGCGCCGACGTTGCGGCGCCACGCGTCCAGCCGTAGCCGCTCGTCGTCAGCATGGCGCGACAGTCCGAATTCGGCGGGGGTGGCCAATGGCGATATGACCGGTCTCGGCCGCGCAAACGGCCATCAGGGGTGGCGTGGGGGTGCGGCAAACGCTGGGTGAAGATACAAAAAACAGGGGTGTCCTGATGTGACTAGGGGCACGCGGTCAAAAGCCGTGATGCCGTGTATTTTCCAGTCCACACGGGGCGGAGGAGCCCCACTCACTCAGCCCACAGGGAGCTCGGACGCGATGAAGGCCACCGATATACGCCGGGGTCATGTGATCTTTTTTCAGGGCCAGCCCTGCCGGGTGATGGAGTTCACCCATAGGACCCCGGGGAATCTGCGGGCGTTCGTCCAGGCCCGGATGAGGAATCTGAACACCGGCTCAACCTTCGAGCACCGGTTCAGCGCCACCGAGTTCGTGGACGAGGCCCGCCTGGATACCAAACAACTTCAGGTCATGTATCGCGACGCTAATGGGGTCCATGTCATGGACTCGGAAACCTACGAGCAATACACCCTCGATCTGGAGATGGCGGGAGACCAGGCCCAGTGGCTGGAATCGGGAGTCAACTTCCACGCTGACTGGCTCAACGGCCGGCCGATCTCGATCGAGCTCCCGTCGGTGGCCGAGCTGGACGTAGTCGAGACCGCGCCCGTCATGAAGACCGCCACGAAGACGGCGAGCACCAAGCCCGCCAAGTTGAGCAACGGCGTCACGATCCAGGTTCCGGAGTTCATCAGTGAAGGGGAGCGGGTGCGAGTAAATCCTCGCGATGGCGTGTATCTCGAGCGGGCCAAGTAGCCACACCTGACGGGGACCCATCCCTCTCGAGGGGCAGGAACTTCCTTCGGCTCGCCCTTGCCGGAGAAGCCGGTCTCCTGCTGCTGGCGTGGGCGGTTGGGCGCTGGCTCGGCATCTCACCCCTGGACCAACTTCATCCCACTCCCGCCTCCTTCGCGGCAGGCGTTGTAGCGGCGGTGCCGCTCCTGCTCGGCCTCCGATGGACCCTGACCACCAGCACCAGGGTCATGCGCCGGCTGGTGGCGCTGGTTGTCGAGCAGCTCGGACCGCTGCTCGCACTGCGCTCTCCGGTAGAGCTGGTCCTGCTGGCGGTGGCCGCTGGATTAGCCGAAGAGCTTCTCTTCCGCGGCGTCATGCAGGCCGGGCTCGCCCGCGTGCTACCGGAGTGGGGGGCGGTGCTGGTGACCGGAGCGGCTTTCGGACTGGCCCACTTCATCACGCCCGCTTATGCGCTGCTGGCCGGTGTGGCCGGGGTGTATCTGGGAGGGCTGTTCTGGCTCGAGGGCAGTCTCACAGCCCCTATCGTGGCCCATGCATTTTACGACATCGTAGCGCTGAACTATGTCGCACGGCTGTCACGGAGCCCAGTTCACCGGTACGAGGACTCTGGGCGTTAGATTTCGACACATGGACGCCATTACCGCGATCAATCAGCGCACCTCGATTCGCCGATTTCGAGCCGACCCCGTCTCGCGAGAGACCATCCAGCGGTTGCTCGATTGCGCAGTGCGCGCCCCGAACCACAAGCTCACCGAGCCCTGGCGCTTCACGGTGCTTACCGGCGGGGCCAGGGACCGGTTCGCCGAGATCCGCGCGAAGCACCGGCTCAAGCGGTATTCCGATCCGGCCACCCCCGAGGCGCTGGCCGGCGCCGACAAGGTACGGCGCGAGTGCCGGGAGACACCGGTCTACATCGTGGCTATGTCGGCGGTGAACCCGGATGAAATCATCCGGGAAGAAGACTACGCCGCGACGATGATGGCCATTGCTAATCTGATGATCGCGGCGGAATCGCTGGGCTTCGGGACCTACCTCAAGTCCGGGGGAATCATGCAGGACCCGGAGCTGGTCTCGCTGGCCGAGGTCCCGGACAAATTCCGCATAGTGGGGCTCCTCTCGCTGGGCTATCCTGCGGAGCGTGATCCACCGCGTCGGCGGAAGCCCGCTGCCGAGTTGACCCGTTGGGTGGAGGGCTGAACATGTCGGTGGTGGGCAAACGATAGAACGGATTGTTGAGCTCCACCGTCCTGAACCTGCTGGCGAAGTAGGCGAGCTCCTCGCGAGCGGGGAGCCCAGCCGGATAGAAAACTCCCTTGCGCCAATGGCGGTACATGTAGCTGGAGGCGCCGATCCAGGCTTCAGCCCGTGTGGCCA
>JALYPB010000343.1 GCA_030856585.1 Gemmatimonadota bacterium
CCTCAGGTTCACCAGAGACCGTGGCATTCTGAACGAACAAGGCTTCCGGGCTCTGGATGATCTCCGGAACCGGGCAGGGCAGTTGACCTGGCGCCTCTATGCGTCACTCGACCGAGCACGAGCACCCTAGACTACCGCCGTACCGCCGTACCGCCGCACTACCTACCGCCGTACCGCCGCACTACCTACCGCCATACCAGCCTTCAGTCGGCTCGGGCGCGCCAATGGCCCGAGTCACCGGGAGAGGGTAACTTCTGACTCGCATGCCCCTTAACCGGAAATCATGATCGAGCTGCTTCGGAATGCCGACCTGTACGACCCCGAACCCAGAGGCCGCGCCCATCTGCTGGTGGCGGGTGAGACCATCGTGTGGATTGGCGCCAAGCCGCCGGACTTGCCGGCAAGTCTGGGCGTGGTGGAGCACGATCTCGAAGGACGCCGGGTCATTCCCGGGCTCATAGACGGACACGTCCATCTCACCGGCGGCGGGGGCGAGGCCGGGCCTAACACCCGGGTTCCGCCCCTGGGCCTGAGCCGCCTGACTACCGCGGGCGTGACTACGGCGGTGGGCCTGCTGGGGACCGATGACACCATTCGCACGCCGGCCGAGCTGGTGACCGCGGCGCGTGGGCTCATTGCCGATGGTCTCAGCGCCTACTGCTACACCGGCGGATACCACGTGCCTCCGGCGACGGTCACCGGCAGCGTTCGCGGGGACATCGTCCTCATCGATCTCGTCCTAGGAGTCGGCGAGCTGGCGATCAGCGACCACCGCTCCAGCCAGCCGACCCTGGACGAGCTTCTCCGGGTGGCCGGCGATGCGCACGTGGGCGGCCTCATGGCGGGTAAGGCGGGCATCGTGCACCTGCACGTGGGAGACGGCCCGCGGGGCCTCGATCTGGTGCGCCAGGCCATCAAGCGCAGCGAGATGCCGGCGGCGGTCTTCAATCCGACGCACGTCAACCGCAAGAAGGCGCTCTTCGATGAGGCCCTGGCACTGGTCCGGGAAGGCTGCACCATCGACATCACCGCGTTTCCGGTGGCCGAGGGTGAGGATGCCTGGCCGGCGGGGGTGGCGCTGACCCGTTATCTGGGGGCCGGGCTGCCGCGGGAGAAAGTCACCGTGAGCTCCGACGGTGGCGGGTGCCTTCCTTCGTTCGACAAGGAAGGCCGGGTCGTTGGAATGGACGTGGGGCGCCCCTCTGCGCTGGGGGACACGCTCAAGGAGCTGCTGGCCTGCGGTCAGCCGCTGGAGCGGGTCCTGCCGGCCTTTACCTCGAACCCGGCGCGCCTGCTGATGCTGCCGCGGAAAGGCCGCCTGGCCCCGGGGTCGGACGCCGACCTGGTGGTGCTCGATGCGGACGGCGGAGTTCAGGACGTGATGGCGCGGGGCCGGTGGCACGTTCGAGGGGGGCGTCCCCTCGTCATGGGAACGCTCGAAGCGTAGACAAGCGAGGAAGCTGGTGGAGAAGGTTCGTGGCTACATCATTCCGGTTGGCGGTGCTGAGGAGAAGATCGGCGACGTCGCTATTCTCAGGCGCTTCGCCACGCTCTGCGGCGGTCCCAGCGCACGAATCGCAATCATCCCGACTGCTTCCTCCATCAGCGATACCGGCAGCCGCTATGAGGATCTGTTCCAGAGCCTGGGTGTCGGCACAGCCAAGTCGCTCCCGATTCAGAGCCGGGCCGACTGCGAGCATCGCGAGTGGCTCGATTTGCTGGATACCGTTGATGGCGTCTTCCTCACCGGTGGGAATCAGCTCAGGCTCAGTACGATGATCGGCGGCACCGAGGTCGCCAAGGCGATCCGGCGGCGGAACGCCGAGGGGATGCACGTGGCCGGCACCTCGGCGGGGGCGGCGTTTCTCAGCGAGCACATGATCGCCTTCGGGAAGGAGGGCGCCTCTCCGCGGGCCCGGATCGTCACCCTGGCCCCGGGACTCGGCCTGACCAACCGGGTGATCATCGACCAGCACTTCCGGCAGCGCGACCGCCTCGGCCGGCTGCTGACAGCCCTGGCTTACAATCCGTTTGCGATCGGCATCGGCCTCGACGAGAACACGGCCGGCTTCATCGGGCCGGATGAGACGCTGGAGGTCGTCGGAAGCGGCGCGCTCA
>JALYPB010000346.1 GCA_030856585.1 Gemmatimonadota bacterium
GTATAGCGCGTTTCGTGAGGCCACCTGGGACGAAGCGCTGAGTCTGGCCGCCCAGCAGATCCTGCGAATCAGAACCGAGCACGGCCCCAAGGCGTTGGGCGCGCTGTCGTCGGCCAAATGCACCAATGAAGACAACTACGCGTTCATGCGAATGATCCGCGCCGGTTTCGGAACCAATAGCGTGGACCACTGCACCCGCCTCTGCCACTCGACCTCGGTGGCGGCCATGAACCGCGCGCTCAACACGGCGGCGGCGTCCGGCTCGATGCGAGAGATCGAGGAGGCGTGCGACGTCATCTTCATCGCCGGAGCCAACACCACCGAATCCCACCCGGTGTTCGGCGCGCTGATCAAGCGGGCCGTGGCTCGGGGCGCAAAGCTCATCGTGGCCGACGTCAGGAAAGTGGAGCTGGCCGAGCTGGCGGATATTCACCTCCAGATGACGCCGGGCTCCGACGTAGCGCTGTTCAACAGCATGCTGCGCCACATCATCGACGCCGGGCTCACCGATCCGAAGTTTATCAGCGAGCGCACTCGCGAGTTTGAGAAGGTGAAAGCGGCCGTTGCTCCGTACACTCTGGAGATGGGTCAGAAGATCACCGGCATACCCGCGGCCACCATTCGGCGGGCCGCGGAGATGTATGCCCGGGGACCCCGCACTTCCACCCTCTGGGCGATGGGACTGACCCAGCACGCCACCGGCACCGATATCGTCGCCAGCCTGCTCAACCTGCTGCTCGCGTGCGGGATGATCGGCAAGTGGGGCGCGCAGATGATGCCGATCCGGGGACAGAACAATGTGCAGGGCGCGAGCGACGTGGGTGCGATTCCCTTTGCCTACACCGACTATCGGCCGGTTACCGACCCGGCCAACCGCGACGAATACGCCAAGGCGTGGGGCGTGCCGGCCGAGTCGCTCTCCCTGGAGCAAGGGATGATGGTAACCGAGATGACGCGGGACGACAGTCCGATCCGCGGCCTCTACGTTATGGGCGAAAACCCGGTGATCTCCGACCCCAACATTGCGCATGCCGAGGAGTGGGTGCGCGGGCTCGAATTCCTTGCGGTGCAGGATCTCTTCCTTACCGAGACAGCCCGATGGGCGGATGTGGTCTTTCCCGGTTCGTCCTTCGCCGAGAAGTCCGGCACCTACGCCAACACCGAGCGGCGGATCCAGCTGGCGGAGGCCGCGTTGGATCCACCGGGCAATGCGCGCCGCGACCTGGACATCCTGATCGAGCTCAGCAACCGGCTGGGTCTGAAGACGACATGGTCCGGGCCCGAGGACGTGATGCGGGAGATCGCCTCGGTGACGCCATCCTGGCGCGGCCTGACTTACGCCGGTCTCAAGGGCACGGGCCTCCAGTACCCGGTGCTGACGCCGGAGTCGAAGGGCACCGCATTCCTGTTCAATGAATCATTCCCCACCGCCGATGGCCGGGCTCTCTTCGTTCCGGTGGAGTACGTGGCCCCCGAGGAGCTCCCCGACTCCGAGTACCCCTTCATCATGAATACGGGCCGGCAGATGTACCACTGGCACACCGGAACCATGACTCGGCGGTCTGCCGGACTGGATTCACGCGAGCCGGTCCCGGTAGTCGACATCAACCCCAGAGACGCCCTGGAGCTCGGGGTGAGCGAGGGTGACACTGTGCGGGTAAGCTCCCGGCGGGGCTCCATGCTCATCGGTGCCCGGCTCTCCGAGCGCCAGGCCCGGGGCCAGATCTTCATCCCATTCCACTTTCGGGAGGCCGCAGCCAACCTGCTCACCAATCCTCGGCTGGATCCGTACGCCAAGATCGCGGAGTTCAAGATCAGCGCGGTACGGGTGGAGGCTGTTGCTCCGGTCTTCGGTGACTAAACCAGGATTTAATGACGCTGTCGCCCGAGTGGAGAGCGGGGGCCGGAGCAATGTTCGGCCCCTTCGCTATGCTCAGGGTGACACGCTGACCCGCTGCCCCGCTGCCCCGCTATATTCTCCCCGTCCCAACCCCGAGACCCCATGCGTGCGCTGGTCAAGGAATCCCGAGCACCCGGCATCGTCCTCCGCGAGGTGCCGGTCCCCACTGCAGGGCCCAGCGAGGCGTTGATTCAGGTTCACTACGCCGGCGTTTGCGGGACCGACCTCCACATCTGGGAATGGGACAGCTGGGCCAGCGGCCGGCTCAAGCCTCCGGTTATCGTGGGTCACGAGTTCGCAGGAGAGATTACTCAGCTTGGCCGGGACGCTGCGGCGGCCGGCCTGCTTGCTGTCGGAGACCTGGTCACGGCCGAAGGGCACGTAGTCTGCGGGCACTGCCTCCAGTGCCGCCTGGGCGCGGCCCATCTCTGCCGCCGGACGCAGATCATCGGGGTCGACCGCGACGGCGCCTTCGCCGATTACATCGCCATGCCGGTCTCCAACGTCATGAAGCTCGATGGCATTCCCACCGAGATCGGCGCCATCATGGATCCGATGGGCAATGCGGTGCATACCGTGCTCGAAGCCGAGGTACCGGGAAGTACCGTGCTCGTGCTCGGCTGTGGACCGATCGGCTGCTTTGCGGTCGGAGTCGCCCGTGCGGCCGGGGCGTCGCTGGTGATCGCGAGCGACTACAACAGCAAGCGGCTCGATCTCGCGCGCGCTATGGGCGCCCAGGTGACGCTCAATCCCGGCACCGACGATGTGGTGGCTCGCGTCCACGAGCTCACTGCGGGAGACGGCGTCGACCTGGTGTGCGAGATGAGCGGCCACCCCAGCGGCCACGCCCAGGCGCTGGCGGCAGCCCGGATGGGCGGCAGGATCAACCTCCTCGGCACCCCGAACCGGACCACCGAAGTCGACTTTGCGCGGGACGTGATCTTCAAGGGCCTGACCCTCTATGGAGTCACGGGCCGGAAGATGTATGCCACCTGGCATCAGATGCAGCGCTTCCTCCGCGCGGGGCAGCTCGATCCCCGGCCGGTTATCACCCATCGCTTCCCGCTGGAGCAGATTGCCGAGGCGATCCAGGTCATCAAGGATGGCCAGGCCGGGAAGGTGATCCTGGAGGTGTGCCCGTGACCAATCCGCTGGAGCAACGGATCGCCCCCGAGCTGGAGCAGTTCATTCGCGACGGTACCTACAAGCGGCTCAACTTCCTCGAGAGCCCTCAAGCCGCCCGGGTGCAGATGGAAGGCCGGGGCGAGGTCATCATTCTCTCTTCCAACAACTACCTTGGGTTGGCCAATGAGCCCAGCGTAGTTGCGGCGGGAAAGGCAGCACTCGACCGGTTCGGCGCCGGTACTGCATCGGTGCGGTTCATCTGCGGGACCTTCACGATTCATCGCGCTCTCGAGGCAGCCTGCGCCCGCCTGGTTGGCACCCCGGCAGCGCTCAGCTTCGGGAGCTGCTGGAACGCAAACGAAGCCGTGCCAGGCACGCTGCTCACCGAGAACGATCTCATTATCAGTGACCAGCTGAACCACGCTTCGATCATCGACGGGATCCGGCTGGCCAAGGCCATCACCAAGTGCCAGACCGCGGTTTACCCGCATGACGATCTCGCCGACCTGCAGGCCAGGCTCACCGCCGCCCGGGATCGCCGGGTCAAGATGGTCGTCACCGACGGCGTATTCTCCATGGAGGGAGCGATCGCCAAGCTTCCGGACCTGGCCGAGATTTGCCGCAGACACGAGGCGGTGTTGGTGGTGGACGACTCGCACGCCACGGGCGTGCTGGGAACGAATGGCCGGGGAACGGCGGAGCATTTCGGAATGATCGGCGAGATCGACATCATCACCTCGACCCTGGGCAAGGCGCTCGGCGGGGCCGCCGGTGGCTTCGTGGCCGCGTCCGCCGCGGTGTCAGACTACCTGACCCAGCGGGCTCGGCCTCAGCTCTTCAGCAATGCCCTGCCGCCGACGGTGGCCGCCAGCTCATTGGCAAGCATCGAGTACCTGGAGGCTCATCCGGAGCGCGTGGGCCAGCTACGGAACAACGCCCGTTATTTTCGCGAACAGCTGGTCAGCCTCGGATTCAAGCCGCTGGCGGGCGAAACCCCGATCATTCCCGTGATCCTGGGTGAGACCGCGGCCGCCATCCGCGTGAGCGACCTTCTCCTCACCGAAGGCGTGTTCGTGACCGGCTTCGGGTATCCGGTCGTGCCGCAGGGCCAGGCGCGAGTTCGCTGCCAGATATCCGCCACGCACACCAGAGAAGACCTCGATCAAGCCCTCGCGGCGTTCAGGAAGGTGGGCCGACAGCTTCAGCTTATCTGATGGGAGTCGGGAGTCGGGAGTCAGGAGTCTCGAATCCTTACGCGGGCGGGACGGTTCCGCGGTTCGACCTAGAACGAGCGCCGTTTGACTCGCGGTTGCCTGCGCTTCGCACCGGAACTCCCGACTCCTGTCTCCCGACTCCCCTTAAGACGGGCCCGGTCCTTGCACTTCCCCCTCTCGCAACGGTCGGGGAAGCGGTGTCGGACACACGTCAAGTCGTTGTCCGCGAGTAACATACACGAGGCCTCTTGGCTCGGGCTCCACTTCCCTCCCACGTTTTCCAGCATGAGTTCCCGCATTTTAACGTACCGTGCGAAGTAGCCCGGTAAGCATCGGGATGGTCCTGGTGCGGACACCTTTCGGAGGCAGTCTGATGCGCATGGTCACCCTAAGCATTCCGGTCGTGCTGGCCCTTTGCCTTGGGGCGGCCAACCTCTCGGCGCAGCAGCCGGGCAACGGCACTTTCCAGTGGTATGTCGGCGGCCATGGCGGCATCCTGAACTTCGAGTCGTCCGCTCAGGGCCGATCCACACTTCCCCTGGGTGGCGCCCACCTCCTGATCACCGCCAGGCGCACCGGGCTGCTCCTCTCGGTCGAACAAGGCTTTGGATCGAACGAGTTAGGCGCCTACACTATGCAAGCCTTCGACAGCGTGGGCACCCTCGTCAGTGAGGCTGAGGTCGCAACGAGTTTCGACTACATCCGGAAATACTCCGCGATGTTGATGGCGTTCCCGATCAGGGGACCAGCGACTCCCTACTTCGGTATCGGGGTGGGCGTGATCCACACCGGCGGCCACACTCCGGATGACGAATTCTCCAAGGAGATGGGCAGCTCAGCGTTCGGTTCTCTCATTGGAGGATTGAATTTCCGGGGGAGCCGGTTCAGCGCCTTCGGCCAGTATCAAATCACCACCGGACCTGGTATGCGCCGGATCGACCAGACGTTCAGCGATGACACGAGCATCGCGGCCTTCGGAAGCCTGCTCAGGGGACCGACACATACCTTCTCGGCGGGCCTCAGATTTAATCTCGGCAACGCCAAAGAGAGATCGGTCGGCGGCGGTTACTGATTCAGGCGGTATCAATCAACGGGCGGGGGGTCTTCGAGATCCCCCGCCCGTTTCTTTGCGGGATGTCCAGGACGAACCGGCCAGACAAAAACGAAGGGGCCAGTCTGCCGCCTTCGTTATCCCGATCCTGGGTGTGGCCG
>JALYPB010000401.1 GCA_030856585.1 Gemmatimonadota bacterium
CCTCCAACCGAATCCCGCCCCAACCCGGAAAATAGACGCCCGGCTCGACGGTGACCACGGCATGCGGCGGCAACGGCGCTTCCGAGGTGGGTGCAAGACGGGGCGCCTCGTGCACCTCGAGACCCAGTCCGTGCCCCAAAGAGTGGCCAAACGCATCGCCGAAGCCGCGACTGGTGATGACGTCCCGGGCCAGGGCATCGCCCTCTCGGGCCGGCATACCGGGGCGCAGATGCTCGATCGCGCGGCGTTGCGCCGTCTGGACCAGCTCATGAACTGTGCGTTGGCGGTCGTCGGCCCGGGCTCCGACCACCACCGTTCGGGTGAGGTCGGCGCAGTACCCGTCTACCTGGGCACCAAAGTCGAGCAGCAGCAGGTCGCCGGCGGCAACCGCCTTCTGACTGGTGCGCGCATGGGGTAACGCGGAACGGGCCCCCGATGCAACGATGGTGGGGAACGGATGCCACTCGCTTCCCCGCCGCCGAAGTGCGCCCTCCAAGAGTGCCCCGATCTCGACCTCGGTCTGACCCACCCGGATCCCCGGCAGTACCTCCGCCAAGGCATCCTGCGCCAACCCCGCCGCGCTGCGAATGGCGGCAACTTCTTCGGGGGACTTCATGGCCCGGAGACGCTCGACCAGATCCGTGGTCGGTGCCACTGCAGTCCGAGTCAGGCCGCTCAGCCTCTCCGCGTCCCGGACCGTAAGGGAGTGGGACTCGATGCCTATACGGCCAGTGGGTTGCGCGGCCAGAACGCGGCCGAGTCGCTCCCATACACTTCGCTGATCGATCTCCACGATGGCCGCGCCCCCCACCTCCGCCGGCGCCTGTTCGGCGTACCGGAAATCGGAGATCAGGACGGTGGTGTCTTCCCGCACCAGCAGCACGGCGGCAGAGCCGGAGAAGCCGGTAAGGTACCGTATGTTGGGAAGATGAGTGACCAGGAGCGCGTCCAGGCCCTCCCCGCCGATCGCCTGCCGCAAGGCTGCCTGCCGCTCTGCACGCCGGTCAGGCGGCACGCAGCCGGCTCATGAGCGCCTGGAGGGCCAGAAGGTAGCTCTGCGGACCGAACCCCGTAACCATTCCCAGTGCCAGATCCGCGATGACTGAATGCCGGCGTTCTGCCTCCCGGGCGAAGATATTCGAGAGGTGCAGCTCGACGAACGGAATCTTGACCGCGAGCAGCGCGTCACGCAGAGCCAGGCTCGAATGGGTGAGGGCTGCCGCGTTGATCAGGGCGCCGTCCGCCCGCCCTCGAAGGCCCTGCACCGCCTCGACCAGGGCTCCCTCATGGTTGGTCTGGAACCATTCGATTTCGGCGCCTAGCGGCCGGGCCGCCTCGCGCACCATGGCCTCGATATCGGCCAGGCTCGTGTGCCCGTAGATCTCCGGTTCCCGCTGCCCCAGCAGGTTGAGGTTGGGGCCGTTCAGCACCACGATGCGCATCAACGCTTCAGGTTCTGCAACCAGGTCTGGAACTGGTCTAAATCATCCTCCCCCGGATCCGCGCGCTGACGCGAGGGGGCAGACTCTTCGCGCTCCGACCCGAAGAAATCGTCAAATGACACTACCCCGTCGGTCTTCTGCTCGGTTGCTGGCACCGCGGGCGAGGCCGGGTGGCTGTCGTCAGCGGGAGACGAGCCGTGGGTTCCTTCCCGGAAGCCGACAAGACTCCCTTCGGCCGGTGGTCGCGCAGCCAGCAGCGAATGAAAGAAGGAAGCCACAGAACGCCCATTGGTCTCCCGGGCGAGGTAGGACCTTCGTGCAGCCGTCTTCCCGAGGGTGACTTCCTCCTCCGGCGGGGGCGTGGTGACAGGTGCCGGCTCGTCGCTGATACGGGATCCATCGTCACCCGGTCTGGGGGCAGCCTCAGACAAGGCGGGTGCTGGGGCGCGCTGAGGAGGTGGAGTGCTCTGCCGATCCGTCAGGGCCTTGAAGTCTTCCGAAGCATCCGGAACTCGAAACTGCGAGTTCCCGGTGACCTCCAGCACGACGTCCTCGCTGGTCTCCACGTCGAGTCCACCGATAGCCTGCAGCGGCGGCTCGAACTCCGCGCTTATCAATCCCGCCAGCGGGGCCACCGCTTCGCCGGCCGAGACGGGCTTCTCGGAGACTTCCTCCGCAGAGGCCACGGGCGCAGCCACCTCAACCGGCTCGGCGGCGCCTACCTCGGGGGCAGACGCGGTGCTCTCCACCCGCTCCTCCGCCCCGGCAGAGGGGGCGTCCAAAGCTGGGCTCAGCTCCAGGGCCTCGAGATCCGCTGGGAGCCGGCCACCCGGGCTGGGCTCGGGCTCGACCGCGGCCACGGCGGAATTGAAATTGCCAGCCACCGGCTCAGGCTCGAGGTTGATAATCTCGAGCGCAGACGTAGACGCGACAACCGGCTCGGGTGCAGCCTCCACAGCGGCCTTTTTCCGCTCGTCCAGGCGCCGCAGCTGCTCTCGCGCCTCCTCGTTGCTCCGGTCGACAGAGACCAGGCGGCGCAGCCAGTTTTCGGCGTCAGCGAAGTTCTCCTGGCGCTCGTTGATGTCGGCCAGTGACTTGAGTGCGATGACATTCTCATCGTCGAGCCGCAGCACGTGGGCAAACGCGGATTCGGCGGCGGGGAGGTCGCCCTGGTCCTGGTGACAGCGACCAAGCACGATGCTGGCGGGGATATAGTTGGGATGGAGCTCCAGCCCGGCAGTCAGCAGTTCGAGGGCTCGCGCGACGTCTCCGTTCTTGCGGTGCACCTCCGCCAGCGGCGCGAAAGTGAGCCCGTGCGGGTTCTCGGCGTACCGGCGCTCTAATTTTTCGATTTCGCTGGTGGCCATCGGGTCCGGTATTCGAGGTCAGAAGGGAGTAGGTGAGAGTAGCGGGCGACGCCCGGCGTGTCAACTGCTAACCGGAATGGCGCCTTGAGGTTCTGCGCCACCGCGCTTAAGCTTCCTGCTCTTCAGAACACCCCGGGTCGGAGCCCCGAAACATCTATGATGCAAGCCTTTCGTAATGCGGCCAAACCCATCATGGTGGTGGTCGCTATCACATTCTTTGCCTGGCTGGTTTTAGACCTGAGCGGCATCACCGGCGGAACCGGTCTGCTCACCAGTACCTCAGTGGGCAAGGTGAACGGTCAGAGTGTGGATGCCCGCACCTATCAGACCGTGGTTCAGCAGTCCATCGACGCCCGTCAGCAGCAGACGCAAGGGACACTGGGCCTGGAAGACTACAAACAGGTTCGGGACCAGGTCTGGGACCAGATCATTCAAGACCGGGTCCTGAATGCCGAGTACGGGCGACGCGGCATCAAGGTCAGCGACGACGAGGTCGTTCAGGCCATCCGGAACTCGCCGCTCGCCGAATTCCAGAATGTTCCCGAGTTCCAGACCGACAGCCAGTTCGATCTGGGCAAATACCAGCGCTGGCTCACCTCGAGCGTGGCCCAGCAGTACCTCCCCAGCCTGGAAGCCCAGTACCGGGGAGAGCTGCAGAGGGCAAAGCTGCTGCGGGTCGTGACGGCGGACGTCTACCTCTCCGATGCAGCGCTGTGGGAGCAGTACCGGGATGAGAACGAGACGGTCAAGACCGCCTTGACTGCCATCGTTCCCCGCAATGCGGTGCCCGACTCCGCCGTCAAGCTCAGCGACGCGGAGGTTGCCGCGTACTACAAGGCGCACCAGAACGAGTTCAAGCGGCCGCGTATTGCCTATCTCAGCTACGTCGCACTATCGCGGGCGACTACGTCAGCCGATACCGCGGCAACCGAAGCCCGAGCGGATTCGGCACGCCAGGAGATTCAGGGTGGTGCCGCCTTCGCCGAGGTGGCCCTGCGCGAATCGGCGGACAGTGCCTCGGCCGCCAAAGGGGGAGAGTTGGGTGAGTGGACCCGGGGAAGCATGGATCCGGCGTTTGACTCGGCCGCGTTTGCGCTCCCTCTGAAGACGGTATCGAAGCCCGTCCTGTCCCAGTTCGGGTACCACCTGATCGAGATCACCAGCCGGACCGGCAAAAAGGCCAAGGGCCGCCACATCCTCTTTCCTATCGAGGTCACCGGCAGCCATCGCGACAAGCTGGATGCGCAGGCCGACAGTCTCGAGAGCCTGGGGGCGGAGCGCACCGACCCCGCCGCACTCGACACTGTGGCGCGCGCGCTCAAGCTGAGGGTGGGCAAAGCCAACCCGGTTCAGGAAGGGACCAAGGTACAGCTGGGGCAGTTCGTCGTGCCCGACGCTGGGGTCTGGGCCATGGGGGCCAAGCCTGGCGCCACCAGCCCGGTGATAGAGACCCCTTTCGCCTACTACGTGTTCCGGCTGGACAGCATGCACCAGGCAGGCATACCTACCCTGGCCGAGATTCGGCCGGCAGTGGAGCACACTGCCCGCGAGGCCAGGAAATGGGATCTGGCCCGGAAAATCGCCAAGGACTATGTGAAGCGGGTCGAGGAGGGGAGCACCATGGCGCAGGCCGCTACCGCCATGGGCCTGGCGCACCGGGAGTTTGGTCCGTTCAGCCGGGTGAATCCGCCATTGACCAGCCCGGCCGTGGTGGGCACAGCGTTTGGCCTCGAGACCGGTAAGCGAAGCGGCATCCTGGATACGAAAGACGGCCTGTATGTCCTACAGGCAATCGCTCACACGAAGGCGGATTCTACCAAGTTCGTGAGGGAGCTCGACGAGTACCGCGCTCGTGCGATCAATGCGGCACGGCAGGAACGGGTGCGGAGCTACCTCGCCGCACTTCGCGACGCCGCCAAGATCGTGGACAATCGTGAGAAGGTGTTGCAGAGCGCCCCGGCCCAGACTACCGGGTCGGCGTTGTAGCGGGAAGGACCCGCCCTTCCCGCCCTTCCCGCTACTGCGACAAGCGCTTGGGCTCGCCCGACTGGGGCGCCGGCGCCTGAGCAGCGTCCGCCTGGCGGGGCGGGAGATTGGCCCGCTGCTCGTCATTGCTCATAATGGCATCCTGCGTGTCCGTGATGCTCCGCTTAAACTCGCGGATCCCCTTCCCGATAGACGATCCGACCTCCGGCAGGCGCTTGGCTCCGAAGAGCAGCAGCACCACCAGCAGGATGATCATGATCTCGGTAAAACCGAGGTTACCCACAGAGACCTCCTAGAAAAGCGAACGCGCGATCAGGTACGCCACGAGGACGCCGATCAGGCTGAGGAGCGACACGTGGAGCCCGACCGGCCCCAGGGTGAAGGATATCACCAGGAGGTCGGCTGAGACAGGGCCGAAGTTGGCGGTCCAGGTGTTGGTGAAGAAAGTCCGAGCCGCGCTGTCGGGAAGGGTCTGGCGCACCAGGGCGTTCATACCCCCACCGGCGACGAACCCGGCGATCAGCACGCCCAGGTAAAACCCGGGACGGCGTGGGCCGCTTGGCATCAGCGCCTGCGATCGATGACATACGTAATACTGGCTCGCAGCGCCTCGCGCGCGGCGGAGGGCGGCAGCAGGTCGAGCTCTCCTTCGGCAAGCTGCGCCAGGCGCAGCGCTCGCTCCCGGGCATACTCCAGCCCACCCGCACGGCTGACAGTCATGATGACCTCCGCAATTTGGGAATCGCTGGGCTCCGGCGTCTGCATCAGCCGGGACACCCCGCGGCGTTCCGCACCTTCCATTCTGGGCAGTGCAGCGATGAGCGGCAGGGTCACCTTATGCTCCCGGAGGTCGGAGCCGAACGGCTTCCCGGTGACCGAGGCGTCCTCGGTGTAATCGAGCAGGTCATCCACGATCTGGAAGGCCATTCCCAATGCCGCGCCGAAGCGCCGCAGGGCAGCGCGCTCCTCGAGCGGTGCCCGCAGCGCGCCGATCTCACAGGCGCCCGACACCAGCGAGGCCGTCTTGGCCTGAATCAGGAGGTCGTACTCCTCCTCCGAGAACTCCAGCGGGTCGTGGGCCAGCAGCTGCCGCATCTCACCGACAGTCATGTCATTGGTTACCCGGCTCAGCACTCGCAGCGGCTCGAGATCATCCAGCCGAACCAGCTCGATCACCGCTCGGGAGTACAGATAGTCCCCCATGATCACCGAGATCTGGTGGCTGAACAGCGAGTTGATCGTGGGCATTCCCCGCCGGAGAACCGAGTGATCCACCGAGTCGTCGTGCACCAGGGTGGCCAGGTGGATCAGCTCGATCACCGCCGCCAGGGAGGTGGCTCGCTGATCCGTGCCGCCCGTGGCCTCTTCCGCCAGGAGAAGCAGCGTTGGCCGGAACATCTTGCCCTGCATCTGAAAGAGATGCGAATTGACCTCGGTAATGAGGCCGAAATCCGCCTCTACAATCCGCCGGAGCTCCTGTTGCACCCGTTCCAGGCGCGGCCGTACTCCGCGCTGCAGATCATCCAGCGTAATGGGGGTCGTCTGGGAGCTCACTGGCGGCGCCCCGCAGTCAGTCGCTGGACCCGTTTGCTCAGGTCCATGAAGCTGATGTCCACCACCAGGGCCCGCTCGTAGCTGGCAATGGCCTCGGCCTGTTTTCCGAGAGCCTCTGATGCGCGGCCCATCCAGTAGAGCAGACCGATCTTGGCTTCATCGCTGCCCGCCAGGCTGTCTACCGCGCGCTTCAGCACCGACTCGCAGACAGCGAACTGCCCTTTCTCGAAGAAAGCCATACCCAGGGCCTCCGACGTCCGCAGCCGTCCGTCAGGGGACCGGAGAGCCTTCTGAAACTCCCCGATGGCTTCGTCCAGCAGCCCCATTTCCTTGAAGGCGACCCCCAGGTCGTAGTGGGCCTCATAGTCTTCCGAATCGAGGTTCTGTTCGATCCCCCGCTTGAACTGCTCCAGAATCTCGTGGAATTCCCGCTGTTCATCCTGGTCCTGAGGCTCCCGACGATTTACCCGCATGCGGGTATCGCGCTGCTTGCCCTTGTCATCATCGAACACCATCGATCCCAGATCGACGAAATCTCCGCTGGCCTCGGCGGCAGCCCGTCGTGGAGCCGGACTCGGGGCGGCAGGCGCCGGCTTGGCGGCGGCGGCGGGGGCCGGCTCAGCCTCGGGCGCCCGGGGCG
>JALYPB010000413.1 GCA_030856585.1 Gemmatimonadota bacterium
GGCCCCGGCGCTATCCCGGCGCCTGGTGTCCGGCGACCCCAGCCACGTGCGGCGGCGGAAGCAGCCGAGCCCGAAAACTTTCGCCGGCGGGACATCCCGGAGCCGGTGACTCCGCCGCCGCCAGCCCCCGAGCGGGTGGAGGGACGCCGAAGCCGCCCGCGTGCGGCGGAGACTCCCCGTGTTCGGCCGGCGGACCGGGAGCCCCGCAAGGTGCCGCCGATCCAACGCGGAGCGCGGGACCCGCAGAGCACTGGAGAACCTGAGCTGCGCCGCCGCAAGCCCTGACCGGTCTGAAACCGCGAGAGCCGTATATCGTAGACCCTTCCATGCGATGGCTGTTTCTCTTCCTGACCTGCAGCAGTCTGCCCCTTGCGGCCCAGTCCACCAGGCCCCTGTCGGGGGCAGCTGAGACCATCACTGAAGACGATGTAATGCGCCGGGTACGCGCCATCGCTGCCGACTCGATGATGGGACGGGATACCCCGAGCCCCGGCCTGGAGCGCACGGCCGGGTATGTCGCCTCGGAATTTCAACGCGCGGGACTTCGGCCGGCCGGCGAGGAGGGCAGCTACCTCCAGAGATTTGCAGTCACCCGCTGGACCGTCGATACCGGGCGCTCGGCCGTCGAGTTTACCGCGAATGGATCGCGAGGCGTGGCTCGCATCGGAACCGACGCGCGAGTTGTGTTGGGGGCGATCCCGAGCGCGCCGGTCCAGGGCAGCGTCCTCCTGCTGACAGGCTCGGACCGCGCGATTGCCAGGGCCGGTGCGCGGGTGAAGGATCAAATCATCCTGCTGGTGATCGACTTCTCGAATCCAATCTCCCCGGCCCTGAACCAGAGGATCGTCGATCTGGCCCGCGCCGGCCCCAGAGCCGTAGTGATTCTTTCCAATCGAGACTCAGTCACTTTCTCCCAGAGGCTTGCGACGGCTGCCCGGCCCAGACTCACCCGGGACCTGGAGCCCGTAAGTGAAGAAGGCGCTCCAGTCGTCGAGGTACACGAGCGGGCCCTGGGTCCGGTCCTGGCCGCGGCCGGCCTCGACCCTGCCCTGCTGCGCCGGCAGGATCACCAGAGGATGGTCCCGGGCCTGGCCATCGAGCTGAGGCTGGAACGCAGGGTCATCGCCCAGGCCAATGTGCCGAATGTCGTGGGGATTCTTGAGGGCTCCGATCCGACGCTGCGCCGTGAGTACGTGGTGTACTCGGCGCATATCGATCATATCGGTGTCAGCCACGGGCAGGCGGACAGCGTGAATAACGGGGCGGACGACAATGCCTCCGGTGTTGCCGGCCTGCTCGAGTTGGTGGAGGCCTTCAGCCAGCCTGGAGCACGGCCGAAACGCTCGCTGCTCTTCCTGGCGCCAAGTGGGGAGGAAGACGGTCTCCTCGGTAGCGCACATTTCACCGAGCACCCCACTGTTCCGCTCCGTCAGGTCGTGGCTAACCTCAACATGGACCTGGTGGGCCGCAACTGGCGGGACTCCGTGATTGTGGTGGGGCTGGAACAATCGGATCTGGGCGGGACTCTGCGACTAGTGGTTCGAGCCCACCCTGAGCTGAGAATGACACCTATCGCCGACCGCTGGCCGGAGGAGCGGATTTTCTATCGCTCGGATCACTACAACTTCGCCCGGAAGGGTGTGCCCATTCTATTCTTCACCAGCGGAACCCATGCCGACTACCACCAGCCGAGCGATGAGCCCCAGACCTTGGACGGTGAGAAGGAGGCGCGGCTGGTGCGACTCCTCTTCTACGTGGGCGCGGCGGTGGCGGACAAGATTTCCCGCCCCCAGTGGACGCCCGATAGTTACCGCCAGATCGTCGAGCGGTAAGTCGTCCCGACTCTTTTCACCAGGAACACGCATGCGTTGCTCGACCCTGCTCGGCCTCGTCCTTGCCGTCACCCCAGTGGCGGCCCAGACCACTCCTTCCGCGTCCCAGGCCGCGGCATCGATCACCGCCACTGATGTCGCCCGCCGCATTGGCATCATCGCGGACGATTCCATGATGGGCCGCGACACGCCCAGCCGGGGGCTCGACCTCACTGCCGAGTACGTGGCTGATCAGTTTCGACGCTTCGGGCTCAAGTCCTCGTTTCAGCGGTATCCCATTACCCGGCGGAGGCTGGAGCCGGGACGCTCCCGGCTGATTTTTGCTGCCGGAGGCCGGCAGGACACCGCGAACTTCAGCACCGCGGCCCGCTTCGGCGGGGGAGTGGTACCCGGAAAGCCCGTCCGGGCCAGCGCCGTGCTGGTCGGTGGCCCACACACGGCCGAGTCGGCGGCGGAGGTGAATGTGCGCGACAAGGTCGTGCTCTTTGTGCCGCCTGCCAAAGGCGACCCTGCGGGGTACCAGCAAGTCCTGCGGGTCCTCTTTCTGGGAGGCTCCAAGGCGCTGGTGATCATGGATGATGCGGACTCAGCCACATTCGCCGGCTCGGTTCCGAAGCGCTACCCCGAGCGCACGGTGGTGGGAATGCCTGCCGCACAACCGGTCATCGTGCAGCTACGGTCCGGCGCGGTGAAGAACGCGTTGGCGGCGGCGGGCGTGGACCTCAACGCCGCGCGGCGCGCGGCCTCTCCGGTGTCGCGGGAGCTGCCTTCGCTTCAGGTGGCGGTTGATATGGCGGACACAGTCACCTCTTCGCTCACCGCACCGAACACGATCGGCATCCTCGAAGGAAGCGACCCCAAGCTCAAGAACGAGTACGTGGTGTATTCGGCCCACATGGACCACATCGGGATTACCCCGGGACAGGCGGATAGCATCAACAACGGGGCGGATGACGACGCGTCGGGCACCGCCGGCGTCGTCGAGCTTGCGGAGGCGTTCAGCCGGCCCGGGGCTCGGCCCAAGCGATCGCTGATCTTTCTGACCGTGAGCGGGGAGGAGAAAGGGCTGTGGGGGAGCGACTACTTCGCCAGAAACCCTCCGGTGCCGGTAAAGCAGATCGTCGCCGACATCAATATCGACATGATCGGGCGGAATTGGGCGGATACCATCGTGGCGATCGGAAAGGAGCACTCCGATCTGGGCGCCACGCTGGAGCGGGTCAACAAGACGCATCCCGAGCTCCGGATGAACGCCATCGACGATCGGTGGCCGGAAGAGCGGTTCTACTTCAGATCGGACCACTACAATTTCGCCCGGAAGGGCGTGCCCGTCCTGTTTTTCTTCAATGGCGTGCACCAGGACTACCACGAGGTCAGCGACTCACCGGACAAGATCAACAGCGAGAAGGAAGCCCGGATCCTCAAGTTGCTGTATTTCCTGGGCCAGGACGTGGCGAACGCTCCGAAGAGGCCAGAGTGGAAGCCGGCGAGCTACAAGGAGATTGTGGAGTAGGAAGTGGAACAGCGTGAGCGGTAAGCGGTAAGCAGTAAGCGGGAACGAGCATGAGTGGGAATGCCGTTTCCCGCTCACCGCTCACGCTGTTGGCTGTCCCCGCTCACGCTGTTTGCCCCACCGCCCGTCCTCGTCAGCAGGACCCCCGTAATGATGAACACGGCACCAATCCCCTGGAGCGGATGAGGCCGCTCACCCAGCAGAAGCCACGCACCCAGGACAGCCACCACGGGGGTGAGGCACATGTAGATGGCGGTGCGCGTCCCGCCGATCGCCTTGACGCTCCTGTTCCACAGCAGATACGCCACCACCAGCGACAGAATCGAGGCATAGGCCACGGCCAGCCAGGCCCGGAGGTTGACGGCACCCCAGTCGAGTTGGAGGACTGAGGGCAGCCCCACCAGTACCAGGCCCGGAGTGCCGGCGATCGTCGTGATGGTGGTGACGCGGAGGGGACTCACACCCTCGGGGATCTTGCGAAGGCCCACGGTATATCCGGCCCAGCAGAGCACCGCCAGCAGGCTCAGCAGGTCGCCGATGAAGGTCCCACGATCGAAGGCCACGCCCCGCGTAGCTATCACCAGCGCCACACCGAGCATGCCGAGCCCGATCCCCAGGCGCATGCGTCCCGTTATCCGCTCCAGACCGAGCGCCCCGGCGATTACCGCCACCACCGTCGGGACGGTGGACAGGATGAGCGCGCTGTTCGACGCGGTGGTGCGTGACAATCCCAGCATGAACGCCAGCTGGTACAGCGTGTTTCCCACCACCCCGAGCAGGACCAGCCGCTTCATGGCACCGGCCGGAAGTGAGACCGGACCCTCCACCACCCGCAGCACCAGCCAGAGCAGGGCGCTCGAGAGGACAAAGCGGATGGCGGTGAAGGCCAGCGGCGAGAGCTGATCGAAGGCCGACTTGGTGATGCTGAAGTTGAAGCCCCAGATCAGGCACACCAGCAGCATGCCGAGGTCGTCGGCCGAGATGCGACGGGCGGGGCCGCGGGGCGGCGGGGCAACGGGGCGGCCCGCGCTATCGGTCAAGATCGTCGGCGGCATCGCGCTAAAGAGTAATCAGCCCCCGCTGAAATCACCTGATGGAACGACTTGGCCTGCAT
>JALYPB010000424.1 GCA_030856585.1 Gemmatimonadota bacterium
GGGTGGTAGGCCGTGGCAAGGATCGAGCCGAGCACGGTGCGGATGGTGGAGGATTCGTTGCGCGCGGGTATGACGACTGATACAAGCCGTCCGGATTCAGGCCGGGCGTTAAGCAGACTGGGAGTGCGTCGAGCTAGGCGGGGCAGAGAGAGAAACGGAAGGAGCCACGGCAGGGCCGGGATCAGGTCCATCACGTCATGGATACCCACCGGCCCCGGGCCTGGCTACTTCACTGACTTGGCGACGGCTCGGAGCTCGTGTTCCAGGGACTTGATCTGACGCTCGACTTCACCCAGATCCTGGTTGCCGCCCAGCGACGGCACTCCGTTCTGGGAGAACAGCGTGGCGACCAGAGCGTCGGTGTAGCCCACCACCGCCACAGCGATGCCCTTGTCGATTGCACGGTTGAGCTGGAGCATGATCGCCATGCCCTGACGCGCCCGCATGGCGACCAGCACCGGCGCCAGGTTTCTGATGAGCAGCTCACGCAGGTAGGAAAGCTCTTCCACCACCTCACCCGCTGCCAGACCCCGGGCCGATGCCACCCGGCCATAATGCTCGCAGGCGCGGAACCAGACGGTATTGGCCTCCCGCCGCAGGGGGCCGACCATCTCGGTCAGGACATCGAACAGGAGCCGGAACTCCCGCTCGACCGTGGGTCGCGGTATCGTGGAGGCGGCGCTGCCCCGGTCTCCCAACCAGTCCGCCCACTGAGAGACCATCGCTTCGCGCATCTCGGTGATGACGCGACCGGCATCGAGCAAAATAGACTCGGAAGTACGCACTACGCGCTCTCCCTGGTGAAGGTCCGTCAATCTACAGTCGGGAAATCATGGGGTCAAAACCACTTGTACTGCCTCCAAAACTCACTCCGGGCAACCGCATCGGCCTGGTGGCGCCGGCCGGTCCGCTGCTCGAGAGAGATGATTTAACCCGAGCGGAGTCACTCTGCCGTGCGCTGGGTTACGAACCGATTCTCGGTAAGAGTGCTCACGCTCGACACGGCTACCTCGCCGGTACGGACGATGAGCGGCTCTCGGATCTCAATCATGCACTTCAGGATCCCACCATCGATGCCATTTGGTGCATTCGCGGCGGCTATGGCTCGATCCGTCTCCTGGAGCGAGTGGACTACGCCGCCATGGCCAGCCACCCCAAAATCCTCATCGGCTATTCCGACATCACCGCGCTGCTGAACGCCGTTACCCGGCTGACCGGTGTAGTGACGTTTCATGGACCGGTGGCCCGGGCGAGCATGCCGGCCTTCAGCCGCTGGCACTTTGAGCGCGTCCTGACCCGGTCAGAGCCTCCCGGTCGCCTGGGCCGGATTCCCGAGCCGCCCACCGTGCTCGTGCCCCAGGAGAACCGGATCGTCACCCTGCGGGGCGGGGTGGCCGAGGGCCCGGTGGCAGGTGGAAATCTCACTCTGCTCCAGTGTCTGATCGGTACGCCCTACTTTCCCGAGCTGGCCGGCGCCATACTGTTTCTCGAAGACGTGGGCGAGGAGCTATACCGCGTCGATCGTATGCTGGCCCATCTCCGGCTGATCGGGGCGCTTCGCCGCCTGGCCGGAGTGATGATCGGCCGGTTCACCGGGCTGGAACGGTCGGGCGGTGACGGCGCGCTCGGCTTCGACGAGGTGCTGGAGACCTACTTGGCCCCCCTCGGCATCCCGGTTGCCTACGGATTTCCCGTCGGGCACATCGACGCGCAGTGGACCCTGCCGCTCGGCATCCAGGCCCGCCTCGACGCAGACGCAGGAGAGCTCGAGTTGCTCCAAGCGGCGGTTATCTAGCAATGGCCACACCCACTCTTACGAAGCACACGCTCGCTGGAGCGTTGGGCCCCATCCTGGTAGACCTGCGCGCCGGGGGAAGAACCGGGCCGCGCCCGGCGGTTCTCGTGCTGCACGGCTTCAAAGGCTTCAAGGACTGGGGGATGTTTCCCCCACTCGGCGAACGTCTTGCTCTAGCCGGCTTCTCCGCGGTGATTCCGAATCTCAGCGGGAGCGGCGTGAACGACGATGGCGAGTTCACGCTGCCGGAACGTTTCGGCCACAACACCTTCTCCGCTGAACTTCAAGACGCCGGCACCGTGATTGACGCCCTCATGCACGGCCGGCTTGGCATTCCTGCTCCCTCCACGCTCGGCCTCATCGGCCATTCTCGAGGAGGGGGAGTGGG
>JALYPB010000228.1 GCA_030856585.1 Gemmatimonadota bacterium
CCATTGAGGCGGGCCCTCTGGGTGATCTTGCCTTCCTTGCCGACTGCCTGGCTCACCCGCTCGAACTCCGTGGAGGTTTCCCGGTTGAGCTCGATGATGTCGTTCAGCGTGTCGGAGATCTTCCCCGCAACGCCGGTCTGCGACATCGGCATCCTGACGGAAAAGTTGCCTCGCTTCACCTCTATGAGCACAGCCAGCAGCTGTTCGGCATCGAGTATGTCGGACGAGGCGACCCCTAGGCGGCTGTCGGCCCGGCGTTTGGCTGTGCGACCGTTGCCGGTCGACTTTTCAGTAGGCATGAAAAAAACTCCCGAGGGGGCGAGCTGGTTGTGGTAGGTGGGAACCTACCAAGGTGAAATAGCCGAGTGGTGCGCGGCTGTGAGGTAGATCACATTTCGTCAGGGCTATATAGCTGCCGGGCGGAACTTGACTTACATCATACTTCGGCGACACTTAAGTCCTCGCGGTCACCGAAGTATAGGGCTTCTCGGGAAGGCCGCCAACCCGGCTGACTCGGACAGGATCTTTCATGGCCCAAGATGCGCTCCGCATCCTCATACTCGAAGACGTACCGATGGACGCCGAGCTTGTGGAATATGAGCTCGAGCGCGCCCGAGTCCCGTTTCTGTCCCACCGGGTGGATAGCCGCGAGGGGTTCCTGGATGCCCTGGACGGATTCAAACCTGACCTGATCCTTTCCGACTACACCCTTCCCCGCTTCGACGGTATGACGGCTCTCTCGCTGGCCAAGGAGCGGGCTCCCAGTGTGCCCTTCCTGATTGTCACCGGCTCGGTGAACGAGGAAACCGCCGTCGGGTGTATGAAGGCGGGTGCCACGGATTACCTCCTCAAGAGCAACCTCGCCCGGATCGGACCGGCCATCCAGGCCGCGCTCGAGCGCTCCCGTGCCCATGCCCAGAAAGTGCAAGCCGAAGCCGCACTCGCCGCGAGTGAGCGACGGTTCCGCTCCCTGGTTCAGAACTCTTCGGATCTGGTCACCATCCTGGCTCCGGACGGCACCATCCTGTACGCCAGCGACTCGGCCCAGCGAATCGTGGGTTACAAGCCCGACGACCTGGTGGGGGAAAGTCTGCTGTCCTATCTCGACGAGACCGGGGTGAGCACGCTGCGCGGCCTGCTTCAAAACGGCCATGGTCGGACCAACGGCGCCGGACCGATCGAGTTTTGCTTGCGCCGGGGGGACGGCTCGCCGGTCTGGCTGGAGGCGGTCGCGACCAACCTGCTATCCGATGCCACCATCCGGGGAATCGTGCTGAACGCGCGGGATGTCAGCGAGCGCAAGCGAGCCGACCGCGAGCTCCGGGAGAGCGAGGAGCGGTATCGAGACCTGTTCGATCACGCCAGTGACCTGGTGTGCATGGCGGCGCCCGACGGCTCGCTCCTTTATGTAAACCATGCATGGCAGCATGGCACCGGGTACGGCGAACAGGAGATCGGCCGCCTCCAACTGCGCGACCTGGTGCCGCCGGAAGGCCGGGCCTATTACACCCAGGTGCTCGAGCGGGTGCTCAAGGGCGAGAGGCTCGATCACGTGGAGCTGGTCTTCGTGCCCAAGGTGGGCGCCGCAATCACCGTCGAAGGCAACCTCAGCTGCACCTTCAAGGAAGGCCAGCCATCGGTGGTACGCGGCATCTTCCGGGACGTCACCGAGCGGAAGCGGGTGGAGGAACATCTGCGCCGCGCCGAACGCATGCAGGCCGCCGGCAAGCTCGCGGGCGGTGTGGCGCACGAAGTGAACAACATGATGACCGGCGTGATCGGCTTCAGTGAATTCCTGCTCCAGAGCCTGAGTGAGGACGACGAGCGCCGGGCCGACGTTCAGGAGATCATCAAGGCGGGCAGCCGCGCGGCCGATGTAACCCGCCAGCTGCTTGCCTTCACCCGCCAGCAGTTTCTCCAGCCCCAGGTCATCGAGGTCAATACCGTCGTCAGTGAGATGGAGAAAATGCTTCGCCGGTCCCTCGGGGAGGACCACATCCTCGAGCTCCAGCTCTCGCCCGATGCCGGGCAGCTTCAAGCCGACCGGGGACAGCTGGAGCAGGTGCTCATCAACCTGGTCCTCAACGCGCGCGATGCGATGGACGGCCACGGGCGGGTCAGCGTTCAGACCTCTCGGGCTCTTTGGGATGAGACCTATGCCGACCGCCACGGCGGAGTGGACCTGCCGATGGGGCGTTACGCGATGCTGGCGGTGAGCGACACCGGGTGCGGAATGGCCCCGGAGGTGCAAGCCCGTATCTTCGAGCCGTTCTTCACCACCAAGGCTATCGGCCAGGGCACCGGCCT
>JALYPB010000456.1 GCA_030856585.1 Gemmatimonadota bacterium
ACACGAGCGGGGCTCCCGCTACATCGATTTCCTGGTGCCGGGCCTTCTGGGGATGAACCTCATGGGCAGCGGCATCTGGGGCGTGGGCTTTGCCATCGTGGATGCCCGGAAGAAGCGACTGCTCAAGCGTCTCATTGCGACGCCGATGTCCCGGCCCCAGTATCTCGCTTCCTTTGTGCTCTCCCGTCTAACTCTGCTTGTGATCGAGGTGGGCCTGCTCCTCGGATTCGGAGCGCTCGTGTTCGGGGTGCCATTGCGCGGGTCGCTTCTGGCCCTGGCGGGCATCTGCGTTATTTCGTCGCTCGCGTTTACCTCGCTCGGTCTGCTGGTCTCGTCTCGGGTTCAGACCATGGAGGGCGCATCGGGACTCATGAATCTGGTAATGCTCCCAATGTGGATCTTTTCGGGGGTCTTCTTTTCCGCGTCGCGCTTTCCCGAGCCGCTGCAACCGTTCATTCAGGCCCTGCCGCTCACCGCGGTGGTGGACGCCCTGCGAGCCAATATCCTGCGGGGAGCGGGCTGGCAGGCGCTGGCCCCGGAAATGGGGATCATTGTCGCGTGGATGGTGGTGAGCTTCCTCCTGGCCCTGCGTCTATTCCGTTGGCGCTAGGACCGTGCCCAACGGATAGGGTGTTCGAGGGGATTAAGAGTTACGGCGCAGGATCGGTGATGGATTCATGTAATCTTTCTCGAACATTCGCGGTCACCAGGTGTGACCTGACACACATCTTCCTGCGACTGTTGTCCTCAACCTTCATGCTCCTGAAGGACGGACTGGGCGGCTGCAGCAGTGACACTCGACCGGGCTCCCCGTTGCGGGCCCGGTTTTCTGTTCCGTACAGCGACCACACCCGGAGCGAGTTTAAGCAGTTTTGGTAGCTACGTCGCAATCGAGGGCATGGAAACACTACGCGGTTCGCCGCGACACATTATTCGAGAGGGTGGGATATGAAAGTGCAATTGACAGCCGCAGTGGCTACCCTGGCTTTGATGATTCCGGCCGGTGCGGCCTCCGGCCAGGCGCCGAAGCCGGCCAAGGCTGATAAAGCATCAGTTAACCGGATAATCGAGGCGTGGACCGAACGCCCCAGGCTCGGGGCCAAAATGATGATTGCCAAGTATGGCCAGCCGCACGAGGTCACGGCCGAGAAGCTCATCTGGAAGAACACCGGGCCGTTCAAGAAGATTGCGGTGATGAATCTCGAGACGCCCCATGATTTCCCCCTGCCCCACGTGGACTTCCTCGAGCACACGATTGCGTACAACGTGCCACAGGATAAGGTCGGCGACCTGATCGAGTTTGACGCAAGCAGCACGATCAATCGGACGGTGGGCGAGCTCTCAGCCCGCTGCGACCTCGAGGGGCACAACGTGCTGACCCTGAATCTCGATCACGATATCGTTAATGGAAAGAAGAGTGTCGAAGAGGCACGCAAAGCCTTCGGTGAGATCGTGGTGCAGGACATGATGGGCCAGCACCCGGCGTACGTCGAGAAGCTGCAGTTCACGCCTCCCAGTGGGGACGCCGTCGCATTCCCCGACCAGCCTGTCATTCCCGGTTCTCCCGTACGCGCGGCCGACACTGACACGGCCGCTCGCAAGGCGATGGACCGCGGTAAGATGGCAGAGGCAGAGGTGCTCGCCACCGTCGCGGCCATCGATCTCAACGAGATCACCGCGGCAGCCCAGGCGCAGACCAAGAACATCAGCCAGCCAGTCAAGGACTACGCCAAGCAGCTCCATCAGGGGCACGGCATGAACATCGACAAAACCCTGAAGTTGGGCCAGCAGATCGGCGCTACGCCGGTTATCACCCCGGCGGTGGAACAGCTCCAGAAGAAGGGAGCGGGAGAGCTCGCCGCTTTCGTTGAACTGGACGGTCAAGCATTCGAGCGGGCGTACGTTGCGGCAATGGTGAAGGGTCACACCGAGGCGCTGGCTAAACTCGACATGCTTCAGAGGACAGCCGGCAACGCCGAGCTGAAGCAACACCTGACTGTCACCCGGGATGATGTGGCCAAGCACCTGGAAAAGGCCAAGGCCCTCCAGGGAGGAGCGCGCAGCGCTAGTCGCTGAGGAAATCATCGATTGAGGTAACGCGAGGAGCCCGGACGAGCTGCAGTAGGTGCAACCGTTCGGGCTTCTCAGTGTCAACGCCGGCGCCGTGCCGCCACGAGCACCCCGGCCGTGACCAGGCCCGTGAGAAGGAGCTGGCGAGGCAGGGGATCGGGAACTGGCGGCGGCAGGTAGATCACCCCGTTTTGGTCGCTCCGTGCCGCCTCACGTATATATCTCCCTTTCTGCGGCGGACTAAACACGTGGGCGAAGCGTTCCAGGTCGTCTGCCACTCGGTCGCCGCGAACCGGCAGTCCGTGTCCTGCGGAGACGGCGTATGGACGCAGGGCGGCCAGGCGGCGCACGCTGCGGTGCGCTGCGTCCCAGTCGGTGGTGAGCGGCGCCGGAGGGACCGAGAATTCGGGGCGCAGTGTGACCATGGCGATGGCGGAGTCCTGATCCAGCGTTGCCAGGGCGTCGCCGGCCAGCAACGTGCGATCCCCGTCCCTGAACAGAGAAACGTGGCCCGCGGTATGGCCCGCAGTATGGATCCAGCGCCAGCCTGGCATCCCGGGCACACTCCCGTCGCTGGGCAGGGCTTCGACCCTGTCACCCAGGTTGATCCCGCGGTGCGGGAAGCTCCGGGAGAGAAAGCCGAGTGCCCCTCCTACCGTGGGATCCTGAGGCGGGTAGTCCGCACGGCCGGTGAGGAATGGCAGCTCGAGTGGATGCGCGTACACCGGCGTGTCCCAGTAGCGCGCCAGCTCCGCGGCCGATCCGGCATGGTCGAAGTGACCGTGAGTGAGGATGATCGCTTGAGGCGGGACGTCTCGACCGATACGCTTTTTAACGGCACCACGGATCCGAGACGCGAACCCCGGAAGACCGGTGTCGACCAGAGCCCAGGGCCCGCCACGCTCTCCCACCAGATATGCATTGACAAAGATGACGGGAACCCGCTCCACATTGTCGGCCACGTGGCTGGGCAGGCCCGGTTCGGTATGAATAGACAGGTCTAACGTGGTTTCCATGACGGCTCCTCGTAGGTGTAGGCCGGCCTCCGGCCATTAGGACTTCTTCTTTTTCTGGCGAGCTGCTGCCCGCATGTTGTCTACCAGGTTGGGGTATGGACGCCCTGCTCGCTTGGCGGAAGTCTTGGCGCTGCGCTTCTGAGCTGGGGTAAGCTTTTTATGCGCTGCGTCTTTGGGTGGCGCTTTCTTCCAGGGCTTCTCTTTGCGCTTGGTCGTCATGTCGTCGGCCCTTTGATTATGGCAAGGTAGGTGTATGCGCTGCGCGTAGGTCGCCATTAGCTGCCGCCGCGCGTGCTTTAGAGCAAAGCATCCTACGAAAACTTTCTCCCCGAAGTTCGGAGGCGTTCGCAGGGAGTGTGACCAGCGGCTCAGCTTACCACCCCGGATCCGATGCCGAGGTGACATCTCTCACAGAAAGGGCACCGAGCCATTCGACATAACGAGACGGTTAGCTTTGTGCTCGCCGAAACCGTTCCCCCAGCGATAGCCTGAAAGAGAGATACGAATGGAACCACCCGCGGAGATGCATACCCCGTCACCCGCTGTGCGAAAGGGCCAGGGAGACGTCAAACTCTCGCGGGATGAGTTTGCCCGCCGGCTTGCCGAGCGGTTCTACGACCCCGCCTTCGATGCGGTTCGCCCTGAAATAGACCGCATTATTGAGGTCGCCTGGAAGAACTATGACGAGTACCACAAGAGCCCCCGGGAGCGGAAGGCGGGACCCGGCTTCGCCGAGCCGGACTTTGAGTTGCCGATGGAGTGGCTGGCGGCTCATGATGCCGTCACCGCCGCGGAAAAACGCCAGCGGGATCCCACGGCTCCGAGACGCATCCTGTTGATCTGCGGTGCCGCGCGGCACGACGAGACCTGTCCCGGCGAGATGTCCAAGACGTTCCGGCTGGTGAAGCTGGCTCGCGAGATCGTCGAGGGGAGCGAGGGCTTCGAGTGCGACCTGCTCGACCTGAGCCATCTCACCGCGCAGTACGGAAGGCAGATCCTTCCCTGCAAGGCCTGCGTGTCCACTGCCATGCCGCTCTGCCACTGGCCCTGCTCCTGCTACCCCAATCACGCCATGGGCCAGGTGAACGACTGGATGAACGAGCTCTACCCCCGCTGGGTGGCTGCCCACGGCGTCCTCATCGTTTCGCCGGTGTACTGGTTCCAGGCGCCCAGCGTGCTGAAGCTGATGATCGACCGGCTGGTCTGCGCCGACGGCGGCAATCCCGACCCTACGACGACCCATGGCAAGAAGCCGGAAGAGGCCAAGGCGTTGGAGCTGGCCGGCTGGGACTATCCCAAGCACCTCGCCGGCCGGGCCTTCGGGATCGTCGTGCATGGCGATGCCGAGGGAGCAGAGACGCTTCGTCGCAATC
>JALYPB010000011.1 GCA_030856585.1 Gemmatimonadota bacterium
CCTCCACCCGCTCGAGCAGATCCGGTGGTATGTCGGAGTAGATGAGGAGCTGGCCCGCATTTACGATTCCCATGTCCATGCCCGCCTCGATGGCATGGTACAGAAAGACCGAGTGGATCGCTTCCCGCACCGGATCGTTGCCCCGGAAGGCAAAAGAGACGTTGCTCACCCCGCCGCTGATCAGGGCGTGCGGCAAGCTCTCCTTGATGCGTCTGGTGGCCTCGATGTAGTCGACGGCGTAGTTGTTGTGCTCCTCGATCCCGGTAGCAATGGCGAAGATGTTGGGGTCGAAGATGATGTCCTCGGGCGGGAAGCCCACCTGCTCGGTGAGGATCCGATAGGCGCGCCGGCAGATGTCGACCTTCCGCTTTGCGGTATCGGCCTGTCCCTGTTCGTCGAATGCCATCACGATCACCGCGGCCCCGTAGCGCCGGACCAGCGTGGCCTGACGAATGAAGACGTCCTCTCCTTCCTTCAGGCTGATCGAGTTGACCACGCCCTTACCCTGGACGCACTTGAGTCCCGCCTCGATGACGGACCATTTGGACGAGTCGATGACCACCGGTACCCGGCTGATATCGGGCTCGGCCGCGATCAGCTGCAGGAAGGTCGTCATGGCTTCCTGGGAGTCGAGCATGCCCTCGTCCATGTTGACGTCCAGCATCTGGGCGCCGCTCTCCACCTGCTGGCGGGCGATCTCCAGCCCCGCATCGTAGTCGCCCGCGAGAATGAGCTTGGCGAACTTCCGGGATCCGGTCACGTTGGTCCGCTCACCCACGTTTACGAAGATGCTCTCGGGGCCAATGCTGAGTGGCTCGAGTCCGCTTAACCGAAGACGGGGCAGGGGGGCGGCGGGGCGGCGTGGTGGGAGGCCGGCCACTGCTTCCGCGATCGCCTTGATGTGTGCGGGTGTGGTTCCGCAGCAGCCGCCGACCAGGTTGACCAGCCCGCTCTCGGCGAATTCGCGAAGGATGCCGGCCATGTATTCGGGACTCTCGTCATACTGCCCGAATTCGTTGGGAAGTCCGGCGTTGGGATGGGTGCTGACGAACGTGGGGGACACCCGGGATAGCTCCTGGACGTACTGCCTCAGTGCCCTGGCGCCGAGCGCGCAGTTGAGCCCGACAGTAAGTGGCCGAGCATGGGCCACCGAGTTCCAGAACGCCTCGGTTGTCTGGCCGGACAGGGTGCGGCCGCTCGCGTCTGTGATGGTGCCGGAGATCATCACCGGAACCCGCAGCCCGGTGGCGGCGAAGTGCGCGTCGATGGCGAACAGCGCAGCCTTGGCATTGAGGGTATCGAAGATCGTCTCGACCAGCAGCAGGTCAGCTCCTCCGTCCAGCAGTCCTCGAATCGCGTCGCCGTAGGCCCCTACGAGCTCGTCGAAGCCCACGTTCCGAAAACCGGGGTCGTTCACGTCAGGTGAGAGCGAAGCGGTTCGGTTGGTGGGTCCGAGTACGCCGGCCACGTAGCGGGGAATGTCGGGGGCGCGCCGCTCGAATTCGTCCGACACGTCCCGTGCGATACGGGCGGAAGCGAGGTTCAGCTCGTAGGCCAGCTCCGCCATGCCGTAATCGGCCATGGAGATGGCGGTGGAGTTGAAGGAATTCGTCTCCAGGATGTCCGCGCCGGCCTCCAGATAGGCGGCGTGAATGGCCCGGATAATGGCCGGCTGGGTGAGGGAAAGGAGGTCGTTGTTCCCCCTGAGATCACGGGGCCAGGTGGCAAAGCGCTCGCCCCGGTAGTCCTCCTCTCCCAAGCCATAGCTCTGGATCATGGTTCCCATCGCCCCATCCAGCACCAGGATCCGCCGCGCCAGGAGCGGCTCCAGCTCGGCGAACCTGGATTCCCGGGTGCGGGTGTGCAAGCCTGGCGGGCGAGGGGCAGCGGTGGTCACGAGACCTCCAAAATGAAAAAACCCTGAGGCCAAAACGCCTCACGGGTAGCGTTTTAGCGATTATTTAACGTGGCCGCAATCAGCGCAAATCGCCACGGAATCAGTTGTTACGACATCTTCAAGCTACTCGGAAAGACGGCTCTGGGCTAGGGGCCCTGACCTAACGGCCTCCTACAACATCCCCCTGACGAATCCTCGCACCAGGTACAAGACCAGCCATGCTACCATGGGACTGAAGTCGATCATCCCGGTGGGCGGAAGAATTCTCCGGATTGGATCGATCAGCCAGTTCGTGAGAGCGTACATGGGCCGCATCCACCGGTTGTACGGTCCAATACCCACCCAAGACCCGATCACCCGGATGAAGATTGCCGCCATCAGCACGGTAAAGACTGCGTCCACCAGGACGCGGGCCCACGCCCGGGTGCCACCGTGGGCAAGAACCATGATGCCCGCGGCGGTTCCTATCAGCCAGCTGGTCAGGCTGAGCAGCAGGAGGCCAGCACCAATGACGATGCCCAGAAGCCAGAGCGGCGCGTTTTGCGGACTGCCCCCGAACCGGATGATGCGGCGCTCGAGCGGCAGCAGCACCGGATCGCTCAGCTTGCGGATGAAGCGGGCCCAGACGCCGAACGGATTGATCCGCCGGGTACGTGTAGCCCAGTGGGTTAGCGCCACGATACAGGCATACGCCAGGGCCACAATGACGAGGATTCGAACCGCAACGTCGAGTACGCCGAAGAATTCCATGAGGGCGGGGCCGGAAGCTCAGGGTTCCGACGACTCTCCTATCTCCATCGGACGTTGAGCGCCGGATCTGGCGGTGCACATCAGAGTGAAACGCCCGCCATTCACCGAGGCCTCGACCAGAATCTGGCTGTCACCACGGCAGGACACGATCTCCCGCTGGGCCGGCTGGCGGTAGGCAACGGTCACTACCGGCTCGCGCTGAACGTTCAGGATACGGCGAACCGTGTGGGTGGTGAGGCTTTCGATTCCCATCTGACGGAGATTGGTGGCGGGACGTCCCTGGTGCGATCCCCGGTAGGCCACTGCGCGGTCTACCAGATCGAAGATCTCGAGGCCGAGGGTGCGGGCATCCTTCTGATCGGGCGGAAGGCTCTCGTCGTCCGTGACCCGAGGCTTGGTGTCACCTCCTGACCCACATCCTGCTGCCGCACAGGCCAGCAGGAGGGTCATCAGCCATGCAGCCCGACCAATCATTCCATTGCGAATTCGCGGTTGAACACGACCTCGAAGCTGAAGGTCTTGCTCTTACTCTTTGTCTCCATGTGGTCGGCGATTCGCTTGAGCCGCGCGGGAATACCAAGGATCTTCTCCTGCGCCTTCCGTCCCAGCTCACCCAGACCGTCCATACTTTCGATCTTCCAGTAGCGGATCTGCTCCTGCACAATCCGCAGATAGTCCCGCGGACCATAGATGCCCGAGCGGCGGATGACCTCAGCCAGCTCCTTGAAGCCTGGCATGGTCACGCCGGGCATGTCGATAGCGGGCAGGATAAAGGATGCCGAGTGCAGGGCCTGATCGGGATCTCGCTTCAGGATCTCCTCGAACACGGTCCGGTAGAAGGTGTAGTGGCGGGCTTCCTCCTTGGCCACCTGACTGAGGATTACACCCAGCCGGGGCTCGTACTCCGCCACGATCTTTCCCGTCTCGCTATGGGAGAACTGGGTAGCCCGCTCCTGAACCGTGGTGTAGGCAAACACCCGATACGGGTCCCGGTCCCACTGGGGATGGAAGCCGGCCCGGAGATACTCGAACTGCATTTCCTCCAGCTTCCGCTGCTGCAGCAGGCCGGTGTCCCGGGCATAGTCATGAAGCACCTGGCCGTGGCGGTCCTCCTCGGCGGTCCACAGGTTGTTCCAGCCTCTCCAGAAGCTCTCGTCGCCCAGGTAGACGGCCAAAAGCCGGTGAAAGTGCGGGAGGCCCTCTTCGGTAAGGAGATTCAGCGCCAGGGCGGCCCGGGCATGGTCCGGGATGCCCGCAGCCCGACTTCGGAGGGTGGCCAAGTGGGTATCCGGACATTCATCCGGACCCGGAGCCATGAGGTCGGCCGGAAACCAGAGCTCTCGCTTCCGCTCATGGGTTTCCATCAGCTCCCCGACTTTTTCCTCCAGGTCCTGGAGTACCTCGATTTTCGAGTAGATCTGGCGCGCGGAGTCGGTGACGGTGCCCATGAGTACCCTAGAACTGCTGAGAAGCTTGCCAATATGGGACAGGACCAGCCACCAAAGATAGTGTCGCTGGTCCTGACTATGCCACTCGGG
>JALYPB010000067.1 GCA_030856585.1 Gemmatimonadota bacterium
AGTTCGGTCCGGTACGCACCGTGAAACCGGAGCTGGTCTTCGAGCTCCACTTCGAGGGCATCCAGCGCTCCAGCCGGCACAAGAGCGGAATCGCGGTGCGGTTTCCGCGCATGGCGCGATGGCGGACCGATAAGAAGGCTGAGGACGCTGATACGATCGAAACAGTTCGGGGCTTACTGTCTCCCTGAGCGCAGCGAAGAGCCTGCCCCGAGCGGATATGCGAGCGGGGCCGAAACTTGAGGGGAGAGGCTACCGTGAATCACAGCGTTTGAACTAACCACAGGGAGTTTACGATGAGTACCGTCAAGGAAATGCAGAGAAAGCCGGATTCGGCGCCGCCGTCACGGATCGCCGCGCTGGGATATGCCGCGGTGGGCCCGACAGCGCCGCTGGCGCCCTTCCGGTTCGAGCGGAGAGAACCGGGCCCGCGCGATGTCCAGATCGAGATCCAGTACTGCGGCGTTTGCCACTCCGACCTGCACTCGGTGCGCGACGAGTGGCACGGGACTGTCTATCCGATCGTGCCGGGGCACGAGATCATCGGACGGGTCACCAACGTTGGTAAGGATGTGAAGGGCTTCAAGGCCGGTGACCTGGCCGGTGTCGGCTGTCTGGTGGACTCGTGTCGCACCTGCGCCAGCTGCCGGGAGAATCTGGAGAACTACTGCGACGTCGGGTTCACTCTCACCTATAACAGCCCGGATCCGCACACCGGCGGCGTCACCTACGGCGGCTACTCCAGCCGGATCGTGGTAGACCAGCATTTCGTGCTCCGGATTCCCCAGCAGCTCGATCCGGCCGCGACCGCTCCCCTGCTCTGTGCCGGGATCACGACCTACTCCCCTCTGCGCCATTGGGAAGTTGGTCCAGGCCAGAAGGTGGGAATCGTGGGCCTCGGCGGGCTGGGACATATGGGGGTAAAGTTCGCTCACGCCTTCGGCGCCGAGGTAGTGCTTTTCACCACCTCGCCCGGGAAGACCGAGGACGCCAAGCGCCTGGGCGCGCACCAGGTCGTCATCTCCCGCGACCCGACGGCGATGGCCGCGCACGCCATCAGCTTCGACTTCATCCTCAACACCGTCGCAGCCTCGCACAACCTTGATCCCTTCATCAACCTGCTGAAGCGCGACGGCACCATGTGTCTGGTGGGTGCGCCGGACCAGCCGCATCCCTCGCCCAGTGTGACCGGACTGATTTTCCGGCGCCGCGGCCTGGCCGGCTCGCTCATCGGCGGGCTCAAGGAGACCCAGGAGATGCTCGACTTCTGCGCCAAGCGCGGCATCGTCTCCGACATCGAGATAATTCCGATCCAGGGGATTAACCAAGCCTACGAGCGGATGCTCAAGAGCGACGTGAAATACCGATTCGTGATCGATATGGCCTCGCTGGCCAAGGACGATCAGGGCAAGTAGACCCGGTGGTATCTGCGAGTGCTCACGTGAGCGACCATCCAAGACGCGGCGGGTCTGCTCTCGCAGTGGACCTCCGCCGCGCACGGGCGGCGAAGAAACGGGCCCAAAAGTCCGCCGAGGCCGCTGCTACCCCCGAGCGGAAGCCGGCGGAACCCTCCCCCACCATCGACTGTGCCGGCCGGGACCCGCTCGGCTGCGTACGCGCCTGGTTCACGTCCGAAGGCTGGGAGCCCTTCCCCTTTCAGGAAGAGGTCTGGCAAGCGTACCTCGCCGGCGAAAGCGGGCTGATCCACGCGGCGACTGGCACCGGCAAGACCTACGCGGCCTGGATGGGGCCAGTCTTGGACTGGCTAAGGGACTATCCAGAGGGTAGGCGGGGCAGCGGGGCCGCGGGTCAGCAACGCCGGATAGCAGCTCCACCACTACGAGTCCTGTGGATCACTCCATTGCGAGCACTCGCTGCGGATACAGAAGACGCCCTCCGCGCGCCCATAGAAGATCTCGGCCTTCCCTGGACCGTCGAATCGCGCACCGGCGACACGGCTCCCTCGATCCGCGCGCGCCAAAGCAAGCGCCTCCCCACCGCCCTCGTCACCACCCCCGAGAGCCTTGCGCTCCTCCTCACCCGCGCCGACGCGGCCACCCTCTTCGACCACCTCGAGCTGGTGGTGGTGGACGAGTGGCATGAGCTGATGGCCTCGAAACGCGGCGTACAGGTCGAGCTGGCGTTGGCCCGCCTCCGGCGCTGGCGCCCCGCGCTCCGCACCTGGGGGCTCTCCGCGACCCTCGGCAATCTCGACACGGCGCGCGAAGCCCTGCTGGGTGTGGGCGCCGGGGGCCGCATCATCCGCGGACTGGTCCCCAAGGCGCTGGAGGTGGACTCGCTGATTCCCGAGACGGTCGAGCGGTTTCCCTGGTCGGGACAGATCGGTCTCCGCATGGTCTCCGACGTGGTCCGCGCCATCGAGGAAGGCAAGACGACACTGGTGTTCACCAACACCCGCGCCACCGCCGAGCTCTGGTTTCAGGCGCTGCTCGCCGCCTGCCCTGATTGGGCCGGCGTGATCGCCCTCCACCATGGCTCGATGGACCGCGAGACCCGCGAATGGGTGGAAAACGGGATCCGCGATGGCCGGCTTCGCTGTGTGGTCTGCACCTCCACCCTCGATCTCGGCGTGGACTTCACTCCGGTGGACCGGGTGCTCCAGATCGGAAGCCCCAAGGCGGTGGGGCGGCTGATTCAGCGCGCGGGCCGGAGCGGCCACCAGCCGGGGGCCGTCAGCCGGCTCACCTGCGTGCCGGTCAACGCGCTGGAGCTGCTGGACGTGGCGGCGGCCCGCGATGCGCTTACCGCGGGCGCCATCGAGTCCCGGCCTCCGGTCGAGCAGCCGCTTGACCTGCTGGCGCAGCACGCCGTCACCATCGCAGTGGGAGGCGGATTCCGTCCCGAGGAGCTGCTCGCCGAGGTGCGCACCACCCGGGCCTTTCGAAATCTGAGCGACGCCGAGTGGCGCTGGGTCATGGACTTCGTGTCCCACGGTGGCCAGGCACTTGGCGCCTACCCGGAGTACAACAAGGTGGTCGAGCGCGACGGGCTCTTCGTCATCCGCGACCGCATGGCAGCCATGCGGCACCGGATGTCCATCGGCACCATCGTGAGCGAATCGGCGATGAAGGTGAAGTTCGTCCGAGGGAAGACCGTGGGCACCGTGGAGGAGAACTTCATCGCCCGGCTGCGTCCGGGTGACGTCTTTACCTTTGCGGGACGGCGGCTGAAGTTCGTCCGGATCCGGGATATGACCGCCTGGGTCCGGAAGGCCGAGGAGCCAACTTCGGTAGTCCCCCACTGGAGCGGTGCCCGGCTGGCGCTCTCTCCCGAGCTCGCGGCCGCCGTACGGGGGAAGCTGGACCAGGCTCGCCGCGGAGTGTTCGAGGGGGCGGAGATGGAGGCGGTGCGGCCGATCCTGGAGCTGCAGGCCAGGTGGTCGCGGCTACCGGCGGCGGATGAGCTGCTCATCGAGCGGGTGCGCACCCGCGAGGGCCACCACCTCTTCTTCTATCCGGTGGAAGGCAGGCTGGTACACGAAGGCTTGGCGGCGCTCTTCGCGTATCGGCTGGCCCAGCTCGGCCCGATCACCTTCACCCTGGCGGCCAACGACTACGGCTTCGAGCTGTTGTCGCCCGAACCGGCCCAGCTGGAGGAAGCGCTGGAGGCGGGGCTGGTGTCGCCCGAGAACCTGCTGCACGACATCCCGGCGAGCCTCAACGCCGCCGAGCTGGCCCGGCGCCAGTTCCGGGAGATCGCCCGGGTGGCAGGGCTTATCTTCCAGGGGTACCCCGGCAGCAACAAGAGCGTGAAGCAGGTTCAGGCCTCGAGCGGGCTACTCTACGATGTGTTCGCCCGCTACGACCCCGAGAACCTCCTCCTGTTTCAGGCCCACCGCGAGGTGCTGGAGCGCCAGCTGGAGCGGAGCCGGCTGGGCCGGACGCTGGAGCGAGTCGCCGGTGGCAGGGTAGTAATCAGTGAGGTCGAGCGCCCGACTCCGCTGGCGTTCGCGCTGCTGGTGGACCGGGCACGGGAGCAGGTGAGCTCGGAGAAGTTCCTCGATCGGGTGCGGCGGCTGGCGGCGCCGCTGGAGCGGGCGGCGGCCAGGGGCAACGGAAGCATGAGATTCGGACGCGGAAGCGGCAGAGGATTTCGATGACCGATGTGAGTCTGACGCTGGCGGGCGAGCAGGTATGCCTGATGAGCGAGCGGGCGCTCTACTGGCCGGGTACCAGCACGCTGGTGGTGGCCGACCTGCACTGGGGCAAGGCCTCCACCTTCCGCGCAGCCGGAATTCCCATTCCTATCGGCACCACCAGCGATGACCTGGCCCGGCTCGATAGCGCACTGCAGCGGACCTGCGCCCGCCGGTTGGTGGTGCTAGGCGACCTCTTCCACGCCAAGGCCGGCAGGATCGCTTCCCACACCCTGGCGGAGCTCCGGCGCTGGCGGAACCTCGCCGGCCCATTCGAGATTCTCCTCGTCCGCGGCAACCACGACCGCCACGCGGGCGACCCGCCGAAAGATCTCCAGATCAACTGCGTGAATGCTCCCGCCTTCGTGCCACCGTTCATCTTTCGGCACGAGCCGGTGAACGAGGAGGGCGCGTATGGGCTGGCGGGTCACGTCCACCCGGCAATCACCCTGGTGGGCCGCGGGCTTCAGCGCGAGACCCTGCCCTGTTTCCTGGTGGGCCGGCAGCGGATGATCCTACCGGCCTTCGGCAGCTTCACCGGGTTCGGGGTGGTGCAGCCGGGACCCGGTGACCGGGCGTTCGTGACGGTCGAGGACGAGGTGCTGGAGGTGACGGAGCCAGTGGACCTGAGCCCGACCGCGTACCCGACTGCGTTGCACGAGATGTCGGAGACGCCCCCATGAGCCCATTTCGGTCGGCTCTATTGCCGCTCGTTCTCATGAGAGAAAGGCCGTAACCGTCGACCGCTGCGAGCTGTTTCGCCGTCTCCATCAATCCGGCTGCTTTGTCATTCCCAATCCCTGGGACCTCGGCAGCGCCCGCGCGCTCGTCCGGCTCGGTTTTCCCGCCCTGGCCACCACCAGCTCCGGGTTCGCCTGGTCGCTCGGCCGCCGAGACAACCAGGTGTCGCTGGAGGAGGCGCTCACCCACATGCGGGCGATCGCCGGCGGGGTCGAAGTGCCGGTGAACGCAGACTTCGAGGGCGGCTTTGCCGTCGTGCCGGAGAAGGTTGCCCTCAACGTCGCCGCGGCCACGACAACCGGGGTGGCCGGGCTCTCGATCGAAGACTCGACCGGCGACGGCTCTCGTCCACTGTTTGACTTCGAGCTCGCCGTCGAGCGAATCCGGGCGGCGCGTCACGCGATCGACGACAGCAAGACCGGTGTCCTCCTTACCGGGCGCTCCGAAGGCTTCATCGTGGGTCGACCCGACCTCGCCGAGACGATCCGACGGCTGAGGGCGTATGCCGAGGCGGGGGCCGATTGCCTCTACGCCCCGGGCATTCACGCCAGCGCCGACATTGCCGCAGTTGTCGAGGCAGTGGCTCCCAAGCCAGTCAATGTGCTGGTGGGGAGTGACTTCGCCACGGTGGCGGAATTGGCTGCGGCCGGAGTGAGGCGGATCAGCGTCGGTGGCGCACTGGCCCGTACGGCCTGGACCGGCTTCCTCCGGGCAGCAAAGGAGATTGCCGAGCTGGGGACCTTCAAAGGCTTGGCAGCAGCTGTCCCGTTCAGCGAGATCAATGACTCCTTCGATCTGGAGTGAGCAACATGGCTCGCATCTTCTGGTATCTCCTGATGGCAGGCTTCGTAGCATTGGTGGTAGCCGGCGTGTCCTGGGCGGTGGCGTACAACACCGTTGGGGGGTTGCTGGGAGCTCCGCCCCCAGAGATGGGGACCCAGCACACCAGCATCGAGTGGCAGGGGCTGTCTCAGCTGCCGGAGCACCCCCCGCTGTGGCGCTTTGCCTTTGCACCCACCCGGATTCCCGGCGCCACCAGCGTGCGCATTTACGTAAACCCCTGGGGAAAGATCACCCACACCGAGCCTCCGGATCTGGACGCCAAGCTGGAGGCCTTCCGGCGTCCCCGCTATTGATCGAACGCCTCGCCACATTGCGCTATTTGCGCTTCCTTGCTGCCGTGGTGT
>JALYPB010000081.1 GCA_030856585.1 Gemmatimonadota bacterium
CGTCCCCGGGGAAATGGGCGGCCTCTGGGTCCATCCGATCAAGTTGATCGACGGTTTTTGGGCCTCGGTGAGTGACAGTGCAACCGGTAAAGTCGTCGCTCTCGCCAAGAGCACTGAATTCGTCAACTATCCCTACGGGAACCGTCTCAGATACGCCCCCGTGTTGGACGGCATGGAGATCGAGCGGTTTCAGTTCAGTCCCGATGGCCAGGCGGGAGTGATCGTTCAGTACACCTTCAGGAACTCGGCCGATCGCCGGAGGCAGTTGAGCTTTCAGCTGTCCGTTAAGACAGACCTCAGCCCGGTGTGGTTTTCCGACAAGCTCGGCATCAAGGACGCTCCGGACACCGTTGCCTGGGAAACCGCGAACCGGTTCTTCGTCGCCAGAGACACCCGCCACCCATGGTTCGCCGTGTGGGGAGCGATTCCTTCCGCCAGCGCAGAGCCAATCGCTGATCCCGTGCCGGTCCCCACCCGCGGGATGGGAGTCCCAGCCGCCTCGCGCCACAGCCTGTCGGTGGATCCGCACGGCACAGCTACCTTGACGTTCGTTTTCGCGGGATCAGCAACCGCAAGAAGGGCAGCCGAGACTACCTACACCTATCTTACCCGGCATCACGCCGGCCTCCTGCCGAAGAAGCAGGCCCACTATACCGCGCTGCTCGACAGGGCCAGAATCAGAATTCCGGACCCTCGCCTGCAGGAGGTGTACAACTGGGTGAAGGTCAATGCCGAGTGGCTGGTGCGAGACGTGCCCGGCATGGGACGGGGAATTACGGCCGGCTTCATGGAGTATCCCTGGTGGTTCGGAGCCGACGCCGGCTACTCTCTGCAGGCGTCGCTGGCGGCAGGACGCGCTGATATCGCCCGGCAAACGCTAAGGCTGCTGCGGGGCCAGTCGGCAAAATTCAACGGCAACGGCCGGATCATCCACGAGGTCACCACGCACGGGGCCTTGTCCAATCCGGGGACCACTCAGGAGACGGCCCAATTCATCCTGATGGTCGGCAAAACAGTGGATTGGACCGGCGATCTGGCCTTTGCCCGTGAGATGTACCCGGCAATGAAGCAGGGGTTGAAGTGGCTCCTGGGCGACATGGACACGGACGGGAATCTTTTTCCCGGCGGCTACGGCATCACCGAGATCCTCGGTCTCAATGCGGAGCTCATCGACGTGGCGGTGTACACCCAACAGGCCCTGCTCGCTAGCGCAAACGTGGCTGGCGTTCTGGGCAGGCAGACCGAAGCCGAACGCTACCGGCATCGGGCCTCAGAGCTGGAGCGGAGGATCAACCAGCGGTTCTGGCTGGAGGATGAAGTTTCGTATGCTGACTTCTACGGGACCAGAGACCAGGCCATCGGCGCGGCGGAGGGTGCCATCAAGCAGATCAATCTCCAGGGTCCCGACAAGCTCACCTCGAGAGACAGAGACCTCGTCGCATACTACCAGCGGCTCAAGGCGAAGCTGGCCGCCATGCCGGATACCACCAGAGGCTGGATTACCAATAAGAACTGGGTGGTGGCGACACCGTTAGAAGTGGGGATCGCGCCGAAGGAGAGGGCAGTCCGGGTGCTGGACCGGATCCGCCAGAAAGATGTGGGGGAATACGGCCCCTATCTCTCCGCGGTCGAAAGGAAGGCGATGATGACCATCTCGACCGGCGTGCTGGCAGTGGCCGAGGCGCGGTACGGCCGCATCGACGAGTCGCTCTGGTACACCGACAAGATTGTGGAGACCTTCAATCGGAAGCTGCCAGGCTCGATCTCGGAGATGATGCCGGATTACGGCTGCTTCGTCCAGGCCTGGACCATGTACGGCATCGTGGTACCACTGGTGCAGCACGTCTTCGGCGTTCAGCCGGATGCGGTGAACAAGACCGTCGTCTTTGACCCGCACCCGCCGAAAGGTTGGAAGGACATGAGCATCGAGGACCTGCCGGTGGGAACCAACCTGATTTCCTTCTCCCGCACCGAGACCCCGCAGGGGATCCAGTATCGTATCAATGCCCGGCAGAGCGGCTGGAACTTTGTCTTGAAAGGCTCCCCGTCCAACGCGAAGTACTATGTCAACGGCAGTCCTGTTTCTGTTACCTCTTCCGGTATCCGGCTGAGCGGGATGAAGAACAACGTATTGGTTGTTCCGCAATGACCACCGCCGAGCTTTCGAGCCGCACCTATCCTTTCCTCCTGGGCGGTGAGATGAGGAGCGGCACTGACTCGGTGGAAATCCGAAGCCCCTACTCCGGGAACCTGATCGGGCGAGCCGAGCTGGCCGGCCCGGACGATGTCGCCGCCGCCATCGATGCCGCCGTCGCTGCGGCACCCGCCGCGGCCGCGCTGCCATCGCATGCCC
>JALYPB010000097.1 GCA_030856585.1 Gemmatimonadota bacterium
ATCGGCTATGCTCGAGACGGAGACGATGCTGTGGGCGTGCTCATCCGGGTGCGGGGGGGGCGGGTGCTGGGGCGGGAGCACCGCTTCCTCGAGGGCGTGGAGGAGGAGCAGGACAGCGCCGTGCTGAGTGCGTTCCTGGTTCGCTACTACGTTCCGGTGGAAGGCCGAGTTCGGAGGCTGGTAATTCCAATGCCTCCCGACGAGTGGGACACGCTGCGTGAGCTTCTCCCGGACACCGACTGGCTGGTGCCCCGCAGAGGCACGGCCCAGCGGTGGTTGGAGCTGGCGGACCAGAACGCACGGCACCTGTTGGAGAGCCTTCGCATCGAATCGTTCGAAACCGAGGAGCGTGCCGAGGATCCGGTCTACGCTCTGGGCCGTGATCTTGGGCTCAACATCGTCCCCCGCAGTTTCATCTGTGTCGACATCTCCCACAATCAGGGCCGTGACACCGTTGGCTCCCTGGTGTGGTTCGAGGCAGGTAGACCCCGGAAGGGTGAATATCGCAAGTTCAAGATTCAGGGGGTCGGCCAGCAGGACGACTACGCCGCTATTCAGGAGGTCCTGACGCGGTACCTGACCCGGCGGCGTAACGAGGAGCTCCCCTACCCGGATCTGATCGTGATCGATGGCGGGAAGGGCCAGCTGAGCGCCGCGGTTGAGGCCACCACACAGCTTGGACTTCAAGAGTTGCCGATCGTGAGCCTGGCTAAGCGAGAGGAAGAGGTCTTCCTGCCGGGACGCCCCGAGAGTCTGCGCCTTCCTCGTCGCAGTCCGTCGCTTCGGCTGCTTCAGAGGGCCAGGGATGAAGCGCACCGATTCGGCCTGGCCTACAACCGCAAACGTCGGAGCCAACGCACTATCACATCCGAGCTGCTCAACGTTCCCGGCGTTGGCCCCACCAAGCGGCGTCGGCTGCTGGAGCGGTTCGGCAGCTTGGCCGGCGTTAAATCGGCCTCGGTGGCCGAGCTGTCCTCCGTGCCGGGCTTTTCCAGGGGGCTGGCGGAGCGGATCCTCGACCATTTGAAGGCAGGCGGTAGGTAGAGCTCCGGCCCCCTCTTTGCTTCCGCCACACTGGTTTTCAGCCTATATTCTAAGTCTATGCCTGATGGACGCTTTGCTATCCTGGATCCGGTCTCCGGCATCAGCGGCGACATGCTGCTGGGCGCGCTCCTCGCCGCCGGCGCACCCCCGGAATGGCTCCAATCACTGCCCGCGCGGTTGGGCTTCCCAGACGTCACCGTTAGGATTTCCTCGGTTGCTCGCTGTGGCGTCATGGCCACCAAGGTGGACGTGTGTCTGCCCGATGGGCGTCGGGAAGAGCCTGGACACTTCCACGAGGGCGATCATCACGCCCACGACCACGGTCCCCATCGCCATATCGGGGAGCTGATCGGCGTGGTAGAACGAGCCCGGCTGTCTCCCTGGGTCCGAGAGCGCGCCGTGCGGGCCTTTCGGTTGCTGGGCGAAGCGGAGGGACGAGTGCATGGTTTGCCGGCGGATCGGGTCCCGCTGCACGAAGTTGGCGCCGTTGACGCGCTGGTCGACATCGTAGGGGCGGTCGAGGGCTTCGAGCAGCTGGGCATCACGCGGATCTACAACCGCCCGGTGGCCGTCGGTAGCGGCTGGGTGCGGGCCGCACACGGGGTGATTCCAGTTCCCGCTCCAGCTACGGCAATCCTTCTGGAAGGGCTGGAGGTGGGTCCCAATGGACCGGTGCAGGGCGAAGCTACCACTCCAACCGGTGCCGTGCTGCTGAGAGTCTTGTCACAGGGCACGCCGCCGGCCCGCTGGCGATCGAATGATGCGGGAGCGTGGGGAGCCGGAGGCCGGAACCCTACGGACTACCCCAATGCCCTTCGGCTGATCCTCGCCACCGCCGCTCTGGAAGCCGGGGAGGTGGTCATTCTGTCCACAGATCTGGACGATCTTAGCCCGGAGTTCCTCGATCCGCTGAGGGAGGCGCTCTTTTTGGCAGGTGCCCTCGACGTCCAGCTCTGGATGACGCAGATGAAGAAAGGGCGAGCCGGTTTCCGGGTGGAGGTGACAGTAGCCCCAGCCGAGGCGGATAAGGTGACCGAAGCGCTGTTTCGTCACAGCACCACGGCGGGAATTCGTCGCTATACCGCGGAGCGGGTCACGCTCGCCCGGCGTGAAGTGGAGGTAACAACCGCTGACGGTGCAGCGGTTCGCGTCAAGGTGCTGGATGGCCCTGACGGACCTCGGGTCAAACCCGAATACGAAGATGTGGCCGCGCTGGCCCGCCGAACTGGCAGGCCAGCGCATGAGGTGGCAAGGGACTTGCAATCCAGGGCTCTCCGTCTGGTGAGCGCCGACAATGCCGGGCCGGTGGCCCCGAACAAGGAGTCTTAACGAGTGAAAACCAGAATCGTGTCGACCGCCGTCCTGTTCCTGTCACTCAGCGGCGTGCCTCTCGTGGCTCAAACGGTTGTCAACGATCGGGTCGTCAAGGGGATGCCAGCCAAGTACACCCCTCCCACGTGCGGCCTCAAGGCTGGCCACTTCAAAGTGCAGAGTGGTGCCACGTACCTGAAAACCGGCATCGAGACCGGGGTTGCGGAAAATCGGGTCCGCGCGCTGGCCAATGGCCAGAAGGTGCTGCTGGAGGCGGTGGAGCAGAACAAGCAGGAAAAGAATCCAGCGCTCTGGTTTTATCTCGGACGGATCTATCTGCAACAGGGCGACATCGTGGGGGCGGATACCGCGCTGGCCAGGGCGGAGGCGCTCTCGCCTGGCTGCAAGAAAGACATCAGCGATGTGCGCTATCTGGGGTGGGTGCCGCTGGTGAACGCGGGGATCACCTTCACCAAGGAAGAAAAGAACGACTCGGCGCTGGCGTTGTACCGCCTCGCCAATAGCATTTACCGCGACAAGCCGCTCGCCTTTCTGAATGCCGGTGTCATCTTCGCCAACGCGAACAAGGCAGATAGCGCAATCTTCTACTTCCAGAAGGCTTCAGAGGTCGCAGAGCAGACCAACGCGGTCGAAGACAGAAACCTGGCCACCCGCAACTGGGGGGCACTGCTGCAGCGTGCGGGCCGCCATCAGGATGCCGTGCCGGTGCTCGAGAAGTACGTCGCCTGGGTTCCGGGCGATGTCGACGTGAAGCGGGCGCTCGCGAGCTCATACCGTTCGACCGGCCAGACCGACAAGGCACTGGCAATCGAGAAGGAAGTCGGCCCTGGTCCGCAGGCCGCAAGCCCGAGCGGTTCTGCCGCAGGAGCGGAGATGACCACGGCGATCGCGCTCTACAACGAAAAGAAGTACGCCGAGGCCGCAGCGGCTTTCGAGAAGGTGCTTACCACCGAGCCCAACAATCGCGACGCACTGTACGGCTTGTCCAACGCCTACATCGGCATTAAGAGTCCGAAGCTGGCGAACGCGGCCGCACGTCTCACGGCGATCGAGCCGATGAACGATGACGCTGTACGTATGCTGGCGAACGGGCAGCGCCTGGCCAAGAAGGAAACCCTGGCGAACAAGACCGCGGTCATGCTGATCGGGATGCCGACCACCGTCAAGGTGAGCCAGTTCGCGCCTACGCCCGCAGGGGCGACGGTTACGGGCACGGCGACAGGGCGCGAAGCAGAAAGCGCGCAGGGCAAGCCGGTGGCTCCCAAGCCCTACACCCTCATCTTCGAGTTCCTGGATGCGAAGGGAGCCGTGGTCGCCAACCAGGAGGTTCAGGTCCCGGCGCTGAAGCCTGGGGAGTCGCAGCCGGTAGAGGCCAAGGCCGAGGGTAGTGGAATCGCCGCCTGGAGATACAAACAGAAGTAAAGGGAGACCAAGATGGCGGGAGTTCGAGCGGAGCACGCGGCCGGCAGCGGCCTGACGACGACCAGGGCGCCGTTCATCGAGCAGGCCCAGGAGGAAGGACGGCTGTACATTCATCAGCCGTACGAGCTCTATTCGGAGGCCAATCACGATGCCTGGCGCCGGCTCTTCTCCCGCCTGGAGGACCGGTGGCGGCGGTACGCCAACCCCCGCTTCATTCAGGGAATCGACAGCCTTTGTCTGGATCCCAACCGGATGCCGCGGCTGGAAGACGTCAACCGATTTCTCAGCCCGCTCACCGGGTTCAAGGCCAAGCCGGTGAGCGGCTACATTCCCTCCTTTCTCTTCTTTGATTGCCTCCGGAATCGCGAATTCCCCACTACCATCACCATTAGGGACGGGAGCACCCTCGACTACCTGCCGGAGCCGGACATCTTCCACGATATCGCCGGGCACGTTCCGATGCACACCGATCGCGCCTTTGCCGACACGCTGGTCCGCTTCGGCGACTGCGCCCATACGGCGGCCGAGATCGTGGCCGGCATCCGGGATGAGAAGGAAAAGATTCGGCGGGTCACCAGCATCTTCAAGGCGATGGCCAGGTTCTTCTGGTTTACCATCGAGTTCGGATTGATGCGGCAGGGTGGAGATCTCAGAGTTTATGGCAGCGGCCTGCTCAGCTCCTACGGCGAGATCGCCCATTCCATCGACTCAGCCGAGGTGCAGCGCTATCCGATGCAGCTCGAGTGGGTGATCAACCAGTACTTCGAGATCGACCGCTACCAGCCGCTGTTGTTTGTGGTGGATTCGTTCGATCATCTCTTCGATCTGGTCGGAGAGCTGGAGCGGTGGATGCGGCAGGGACGGCTGGACAACGTTGCTCCGGGCGAGCCGGCCATCAGCGAGCCCGATCTCCGGAGTTTCCTCGAGGCATCGGAAAAGGCGGCAGGCCGCTAAGCCCACAGCCCTCTTCACCTCCGGCCTCTCCCGCCTTACATTGCGGCCGTTCTCCGCGGGCGTAATTCAGTGGTAGAATGCCAGCTTCCCAAGCTGGACGTCGCCGGTTCGAGTCCGGTCGCCCGCTCTTCGTCCGCTTGTTATTCCCTCAGTGCGCTTCCCACCCATACCCCTTGACCGTTATTGACCGCCGATGAGGGCGGCTCGACGCCAAAGCTCGTGGGGAGTCGTGTTCCGGAGCACAGCGGAGGGAGCGGATCGTGGAGATGTTGCCCTCCGCTGGCAGGAGGGCCGCTGGCGTGGTTAGGCTTCTCGTGGCGCGGATGCAACGGCGGACAGCACGATGTTTGTAACTGACCTCGACATAACGATTTACAACTAACAGATCCAGCCGGACGGCGGCCCGGGACCTGCGTGTCCCACCGGTTTGATCAGCGATTCTTTGAACCTTCTTGGTGGCGCCTGAGGTTTGGGCGCTCTGGTGACCATGACTCGGATCTCGCAGCTACGCACTGGCGCTCTGGCCCTATCCCTGGCAGCAGGCTCCCTCACCTGCGGGGGGGTCACGCCACCCCCGGACGCGGCCACCACCATAGAAATGGCAGCCGGCAACGGCCAGACCGGGACCGTAGGCCAAGCGCTTCCGAGCCCGCTTGTGGCGCTGGTTACCGACGATAACGGCAGCCCGGTGGCCGGTGTGAGCGTCAGTTGGGCCGCGCAGAGTGGAGGCAGCGTCTCACCCTCGACCGCCACAACCGGCTCGGACGGCCGGGCCTCTGTCACTCGAGTTCTCGGGCCCACCGCGGGCGCCCAGACGGCGACGGCTACGGTAGCCGGGTTGACCGGCTCACCGGTCACCTTTTCCTCTACAGCCGTGGATGGTCCTGTTGGCGGCGGCATTGCAATCACGATCAACCCACCGACCCAGGCATTGACCAAAGAGGTGTTCGATCCCGCGGCTCAGCCCGCGGTGCGGCTGACCGACGCCACGGGACCGCGCGCCGGTGTGCAGGTGACGGCAAGCCTGGCGTCGGGCAGCGGCGTCCTGGAGGGGACTACTACTGCCGTCACCAACGCCAACGGTGACGCGGTTTTCGGCGACTTGGGGATTAACGGCACTGGGGACCACACGCTCGAATTCACCGCTGGAACCGAGACAGTAACGTCCTCGCCGGTCACCATCGCCGCCCTGCCTCAGGAAGCGACTACAGGGAAGTGGGGGCCGGTTGTACCGTGGGACATCGTGCCGTTGCACATGTCGCTGCTTCCGACCGGGAAGATCTTCGCCTGGGGCAAGACGGAAGTTGGAGACACGATGGGTATGCCGCGAATCTGGGATCCCTCGGTCGGGCCGCCGTCCGGGCTCCCCGAAATTCGGGTGGCCGACATGCTGTTCTGCGCCGGGCACACGCTCATGCCGGACGGCCGCCTGATGGTATCCGGCGGGCACAGCATGGACGATGCCGGGATCAAGACGACGTACTTCTTCTCGGCCAACGGTACCCCGGAGAAGGGGCCCGATATGGCCAACGGACGCTGGTATCCCACCGTAACCGTGCTGGAGGACGGGCGGGTGCTGACCATGGCCGGACGGAACGAGCTGGGCAACGTGGTGACCACGCCCGAGATCTGGGAGAGCGGCGCATGGCAGCCGCTCCCCGGCGCCGGCACCGAGGTGATCCCGTACTACCCCAGAAACTTCGTCGATCCGAAGAATGGATTGATCTTCTATGCCAGTGAGCGCATCCAGTCGCGCTGGTTCAACGTGGACGGCGTAGGAGTTGGTGGCGCCCGTGGCAGCTGGAGCGCCGGGCCCGGGCACATTTTCGGCTTCAACCGGGACTACGGCTCAGCGGTGATGTACGACGTGGGAAAGATCCTCGTGGTGGGCGGCGCCGGACACACCGGCTGGCCCACACCCGACCTGAAGACCGCTACGCCCACGGCCACCGCGGAGGTGATCGATCTCAATCAGGCGTCACCCACGTGGCAGAGCACCGGCTCCATGGCCAACCGGCGGCGCCACATGAACGCGACCATCCTGCCCGACGGGCAAGTGCTCGCAACGGGTGGCACGCAGGGTGGTGGATTCGTCAACATCGACCCAGGTCTGGCAATCAAGGCAGCAGAGATCTGGAATCCAGGCACGGGGCAGTGGACCACGATGGCGAGCAACACCGTCATGCGGGTCTACCACTCCGTCTCGTTGCTCCTGCCTGATGGCACTGTTCTCCACGGGGCGAGCGGTGATGCGATGGCCGGCACGGTGCCGGTCCCCCCGGAGCGGAGCCACGAGATTTTTCAGCCGCCGTACCTCTTCAAGGGCGCGCGGCCGACCATCTCTTCAGCTCCCGGCACCGTTAATTACGGCGAGACCTTCTCGGTCGTAACGCCGAACGCGGCTCAGGTCACCGAGGTCCGCTGGATCCGGCTGGGCTCGGTGACCCACGCCTTCGATGCGGGCCAGCGGGCGAACAAGCTGAGCTTCACCATCGCCGGCGGGAACGTCAACGTGACGGCTCCGGCGCTGCCGAGACAGGCGCCTCCGGGTCACTACCAGTTGTTCATCCTGAATCGCAACGGCGTGCCGTCGGCCGGAAGAATTCTCCGGGTGCAATAGCGCCCGGATGGGCTTCCACAGCGTGGTTTCCAGATGGCGCGGCTACCAGGCTGCCGGCTCAGCTCTGCTGGTGCTGGCGGCGATAGCCGTGGGATGTACCGGTGAGAACCTGGTTGAGCCCGACACCGGCACACTGGAGATAGGCAGCGCGACAACCGGCGTCGAGCTCGACACTGACGGGTACACCGTCCAGATCGACGGCGGCCCTGCTCGGCCGCTCGGTCCGAACGCCACGGTTGAGATCCCCGAGGTGGCTTCCGGCACCCACACCGTCCTGTTGGCCGGGGCTGCGGCCAATTGCGCCGTCGAGGGCAATAACCCCCGTTCCATCAGCATCACCGGTGGCCAGACGGCCAGCCTGACCTTCGCTGTCGCCTGCGGCGCCACGACCGGCAGTCTCCGCATCACCTCGACGACCACCGGACCTTCCCCCGACCCGGATGGTTTTACCATCACCATTGATGGGACGGCTGGAGAAACCCTCGCGACTAACGGCGAGATCACCGTCGTTGGGCTTACTTCGGGCGCACACACGGTTGGTATCGCAGGGGTTTCGGGAAATTGCCAGGTCGGCGGTGACAATCCCCGCTCCGTTCCAGTCACGCCCGGGTCCACGGGGGAGGCCGCATTCTCCATTGTCTGCCAGACACCACCACCGACCACCGGAACCATCCGGATCACGACGGCCACTAGCGGACCCGGCACGGATCTCGACGGATACGCCTTCAGCGTCGATGGTAGTGGTGATCAGCCCATCGGCCTGAACGCGACAGGGACGGTGACCAATCTGGGAGCCGGCGCGCATGCCGTGCAGCTCCTGGGAGTGGCGGAGCACTGCACGGTCAGCGGAGCCAATCCGCGAAACGTGACAGTCCCCGCCGGGGGTACGATCGCGGTGACGTTCACCCTGAGCTGCCAAGCCACGACCGGAAGTATCGAAGTCACCACCAGCACCGGCGGCTCTGCTCCAAGTTCCAGTGGAATCGGCTTCACGATCGATGGCGGATCCAGCCACTCGATTGGGGCAAATGCCACGGTCGCCGTAGCGGGAGTGGCAGCAGGCGCTCATGAGGTCAGGCTCTTGGGAACACCGGCAAACTGCGTTATCGAGGGCACCAACCCTCGGGCCATTTCAGTGGCCGCCGGCAACACCACGGCCGTGGCATTCGCGATCACCTGCGGTGCCGGATCCATCGCGATCACGGCCAACCCGCCCGTATCCGCGCTAACCGGGGAGGTCTTCGATCCCCTCGTCCAGCCGGCGGCCCAGGTCAAGGACGGCAGCGGGAATCCCGTAGTGGGCGCTCAGGTGACCGCCCGGATAGCCGCAGGGAACGGCACCCTGGAAGGGGATGTCACTGCAGCCACCAATGGCAGCGGCGTGGCACAGTTCCTCGATCTGGGGATCAGGGGGACCGGGGATCTCACGCTGGAGTTCACCGCCGGGGCGGCGAGCGTGACCTCCTCGCCGGTGAGGTTATCAGCCCTGACGCCCGAAGCCACGTCAGGCAAGTGGGGCCAAGTGGTCACTTGGGACATCGTGCCGCTCCACATGACGCTATTGCCCACGGGGAAGATCTTCGCCTGGGGCAAGACCGATGTGGCCGATACCATGGGGATGCCGCGGATCTGGGATCCGTCCAGCACCACCCCCAGTGGCGCCCCCGAGATCCACGTCGACGACATGCTCTTCTGTGCCGGGCACACGCTCATGCCTGATGGGCGGCTGATGGTGTCCGGCGGGCACCATCAGGACGATGCCGGCATCAAGACGACCTACTTCTTCTCGGCCGATGGAGCCGCGCAGAAGGGGCCCGATATGACCAATGGTCGCTGGTACCCCACCGTGACGGTGCTGGATGACGGCCGGGTGCTCACCATGGCCGGGCGGAACCAGGCGGGGAACGTGGTGACCACGCCTGAAATCTGGGAGAGTGGTGCATGGCAGCAGTTGCCCGGAGCCGGCAGTCTCGTGATCCCCTACTATCCTCGTAACTTCGTCGACCCGAAGAACGGTCTGATCTTCTACGCCAGCGAGCGCATCCAGTCGCGCTGGTTCAATGTCGATGCCTCCGGTGCCGGTGGACGCGGCGCCTGGACGTCGGGTCCCACTCACATCTACGGCTTCAACCGGGACTATGGGTCTGCGGTTATGTACGAGGCCGGAAAGATCCTGGTGGTGGGT
>JALYPB010000120.1 GCA_030856585.1 Gemmatimonadota bacterium
CCCATGGTGTCCACCGGACTTGGCCGCGGTGATATGTGCGCTCGACTGTTGTCGGCCTACCGGCGCACTCACCACGGTGGTGGGACCGGAACGCTCTCCGCTTACGCCCGAGGCAAACTCCTCCATAGTCTTGAACCGGGCGCTCGCATCCTTGGCGAGAGCCCGCTCCAGTGCCAGGCGCAAATCGGACGGGGTGTCGGGGCGCAGGTTCAGTACGGTTGGCGCAGGCTCGAAGACTTGCTGGTAGAGAATGCTATGGGGCGGTCCATCGAACGGCAGCTTTCCGGTGAGCAGCCGGTGCCCGACGATGGCCAGCGCATACTGATCCGCGCGACCGTCGACCTCATGGCCCCGGGCCTGCTCCGGAGCCATGTAGTGCGGAGTACCGATGATGGTTCCGGTACCGGTGAGCTGAGCCGTGTCCTGCACCGCCTTTGAGATCCCGAAGTCGGTGAGGATCACCCTGCCCTCCTCGTCCAGCATGATGTTGGCAGGCTTCACGTCACGATGCACGATACGGCGTCGGTGAGCGTGGCCCAGGGCCAGAGCCGCTTCACGCAGCACGTGGCGGACCCGGGAAATCGGAAGCGGGCCGTTCGCCAGCAGGTCCTCAAGCGACTGACCAGCCACGTACTTCATGACGATGTAGACCAGGCCCCCCTCGCTCTCCACCCGATAGATCGGAATGATGTTGGGATGGTCGAGCTTGGCCGCTGTCTTGGCCTCCTGCTGAAAACGGGTGACCAGCTGCGCATTCCGAGTCATCTCGGGTGGCAGCACTTTGATCGCCACCTGCCGCTCGAGCACGAGGTCCTCCGCCAGGAACACGACCGCCATGCCGCCGCGCCCCAGCAGTCGGGTGATCTGGTAGCGCCCCTCGAGAGTGCGTGACAGACGGTCTGTCAGAGCATGAAGATCAGGCTCATTTTCGACTGAGAGGGTACCGCACTGGTAGCAGCTGCCGTCAACCGGGAGCGGGGTATGGCACTTGGCGCAGTCGTTCAACACAGTCCCCCGTTATGAAATCATGGTAAATCCCGGCACGTTCTGGCGGACTCCGCCACTTGTGCGGCGGAGCCGGGCCGGGACACTTGCCGGAGGTGGTTAGATGACGCGGAGTTAGAACGATCCGGGAAAGCGTGGGCGCAAGCCCTGTGCCGGGTGTCGTTTTTCCTAACATCGAGCAGTCCAGAAGAACCGTATGTGTTATCTGTCCCGCTGTCCCGCTGTCCCGCTGCCCCGCCTATAAAGTGACCCAACCCACAGCGATCGAAAGCTCAAGAGGGTAATGACTTGGAGAGACGTAAACCCTCAAGTATCGCGGAGGCGGCATGAAAAGGCTCGCTCTAGCGCTAGCCGGCGCGGTTCTGATCTCCGGCTGCTCCGAATCCCGCAACCGGGAAACTCCGGTGGACGACAATCTCACCCGACCTCTCGAGGTTGCCCGGGTGGATACCACCCAACCCCTTTCTCCGGCTGAGTATCAAGTAACCCCGTCTCCGGAGCCCGCTGCGATGCCAAAACCCCGCAAAGCCAAACGGGCGACACCAAAGCCGAAGCCGCCCGCGGCAACAGCCCCGACCGAGGATTCGACCGCGCGCGGATACGCACCGAACCAGCCGGCCGATTCCGCCGCCGAGGCTCCCGTAGCGCCACCGGTCGCAGATACCGGCATGGCGCCTCGACCCGACAGTGTGGTCAAGCCCGTTCGAGACACCGTGGCACCTCCAGCACCGGCCCCTGTGCCAACACCAGCGGCGGACACGGTGGCCACGCGTTCCGTTGATACCGTTTCTACAGCCGACACCGGGACTACGGTAGCGCGGGATACCGCATCACCCGCACCACGGTCCGCCGCGACGAACACGGCGCTTGGAGCCCGGACCCTTCCAATCGGCACCGAGATTCACGCGGCGCTGGAGGATTCGATCAACTCTCGCACCGACACCGCCGGGCGGGTGATCACGGCCGTGGTCATGGAGAACGTCACCGGGTCCGACGGCAAGACCCTGATTGCAGCCGGGGCGCCGGTTCGGTTCACCGTCACCAGGCTCAGCGCCGCCAGGTCCAAGAGCGCGCAAGGCCGGCTCGTGCTCCGAGCGGATAGCATTGGGTTGAGTGGACAGCTTCGGAAAGTATCAGCCAACGTTCAGGCGGTTCCTCACGAGCTCCGGGGCCGGGGAGTCGGAACCAGCGAAGCGGCCAAGGTAGGAGTTGGGGCCGCCGGCGGCGCCGTACTGGGCCGGGTACTCGGCGGAAACACCAAAGGTGCCGTGATCGGCGGGGTGGTCGGCGCGGCCGGAGGTGCGGTGGTAGCCTCTCAGACCGCATCGCGAGATGTTGTGGTCAAGGCGAAGACGCCGGTGACGTTTGTACTGACGGAGCCCCTGGTAGCACCGTAAGCTCCGACCGATTCCTCATCTCGAGCGAGTGTAACGAGAGAGGGACCTGATCAGCGTGATTCTCGACACTGAGCAGGTCCCTCGCTTGACTGGGATGAGGAGTCGCTATGGAAACTGTTCTTATCCTGCTGAAGACCCCAGTTCGCCAATGTGTCGCTCGTCCTTCGGAATCCGGATCGCACCCGGCTCCGGCTGAACCCCGTGCCCCCGCGCTTCAGCCCAGGTCTCAGTGAACTCGGCCCCGAAGAGCATGATGAGAGATGAGTAATAGATCCACAGCAGAAGGACGATTAACGACCCCGCAGCACCGTATGCCTCGCCCGGATTGCTTTGGCCGAGATAGAGGCCAATCAGGAATTTGCCGATTACGAAGAGCAGGGCGGTCACGAACCCGCCGACCCACGCACTGCGCCACTCAACCTTGGCATCGGGGAGGACCTTGAACATCGCAGCAAACAGGAAGCCGATCACGAGCAGGGAAACCACAATGTTCAACAATTGAAGTACCGCTCCCGAGAGGCCGGACGGAAGGAAGCCCGAGAGCCTGTCCCCCACGGCCGAAAGAGCGCCGCTGATCACCAGTGATACCAGGAGCAGAAACGCGATGGAGAGCAGCATCCCCAGCGAGAACAGCCGCTTGGTCAGAAAGCTCTTGATGCCCCCCTGCTTGGGATCGGGCGCGACATTCCACGCGCGGTTGAGCGCGGCCTGCAACTGCCCCAGAGCGCCGGTGGCGCCGAAAACCAGAGCCACGATCCCGACGAGCGTGGGGATGAGGCCACCGCCGGGGCGCTCGGTTTCCTGGAGAATAGTCCGGACCTCGCCCCCGGCACTCGGCCCCATGAGAGACTCGAGTTGAGCTTCGAGCCCTCCACGAACATCGGCGGGATCCATGACCGCACTGACCACCAGCATGATCAGCATGAGGACCGCGGGGAGCGAGAAGACCGTATAGTAGGAAAGAGCGGCCGATGATGTCATGCAGTCGTCTTTCATGAAATCCTTGAAGCTCTGCTTGAAGATGCCGAGCAGGCCCGAATTCTGACTTGCCATCGTGGTTCCCATCAGGTGTGGGTTGTACAGAGCCCGGTACGACGGGAGGCAAGATGGGGCGGTGGGGGAGACGCGTAAGTGACCCGAGTCACGACGGGTCGGACGGACTGGCTGGCACTGCCCGCCGGTCCGTCCGCCCGACCAGACTGCCCTACTGGGGCATCAATACCTGATCGATCACGTGGATCACGCCATTGCTGGCCGCGATATCCGCCTGGACTACAGTCGCCTTGTCGATCATCACCTTGTTGCCTTCGACCTTGATAGCGATCGGCTGACCATTCACCGTCTTGGCCGAAGACATGCCGGCGACGTCACTCGACGCCACATTGCCCGGCACGACGTGGTAGCTGAGGATGGAGGCCAGCTTGGCCTTGTCCTTAAGCAGGGCGTCAACCGTGCCCTTGGGCAGCTTGGCAAAGGCTTCGTCGGTGGGAGCGAAGACCGTGAAGGGCCCCTTGCCCTTCAGTGTTTCGGTCAGGCCGGCAGCCTCAATCGCCTTGGCGAGGGTGTTGAAGGATCCAGCGGCAACGGCAGTCTCGATGATGTCGCTCTCGGCCGTGGCGGCCGGAGACTCGGAGTACCCCTGAGCTTCCTGGGCAGCCAATGAACCCGGCACCGCCAGGGCAGCCGCGAACGCAATAGTGCGAAGTGACTTCATGATCATTCTCTCGTGGTTGGTATTTCGGGTTGATTAGCGAGCAGTGGCGCGAGCCTGCGCGGGAACAGCCATGGTCCAGCGGTGTTGGATCGCCTTCCACTGGAG
>JALYPB010000131.1 GCA_030856585.1 Gemmatimonadota bacterium
GACTCGAACGGTGGTTGCGGTAGGGGTGGGTTGGAGTGCCTCGCCGGCCACCAGCTTGCCGTTACTCCGGATGCCCTCGGTGAAGGCAAAGTATTCACCCATGATGCCTTCCAGCTCTGCCTGCGGCTTCGACTCCCAGGCTTTCTCGTTCTCGTAGATCAGGCACAAGTAGCGCATGGCATCCTCCAGATGGGTGTTTGAGTGATTCCCGACTGGTAGTCGTTCGGCGGGGTCGGAAATCGACACGATCTATGTGGGCCTACGGGGATGGCCGAATCGGCGTTTCAGGCAGCGTTCAGGGAGTCACGATGAATGGGGCGGAAACGCGCTTCTCCAGCGAAACCGCGACACCGAGCCTGGGGGTGCGGTAGATGGAGTACTGGAAGCGATAAGTCCCGGGCTGTCCGGCCAGGTAGGCCCAGATTTCCAGCTGGTCCTGTCGCGAAGACAAGGCCGGAAGGGGGAACGAGCGGCCTATCCCATCCGAGGTAAACCAGGAGAAGGCGTCGCTCCAAACCCCATCCAGGAGGCGCTGGTAGGCGATATAGCCACTCAAGGGGAGGTGGAGGGGCCGGTTGGATTCGTTGGTGAGGGTGACAACGGCGAAGCTATCCCGGGCCAGCGAGTACTGGGCCCGATCGGTGCTGATGCGTACGTCGCCGACGGGAGGTGACGGCTCCGTAGCCGGGCCGCCGCAGCCGCCAAGGGCGCCGACGCCAAGGATTCCGCACCAGCGGAGAAACCGTTTCATGCCCTCAACTTGTGTCCTGGTACTCGCGCCGTCCAGAGACGGGAAACTCGCGTCCCTGGATGAAACCTCAGTCGGACGAACCCGAGCACCCGAGCAGACTCGTCTAAAGATCAGGTTCGGCCCCTCGCCGCAGTGCGGCTCAGGGTGACACCGCTTACCCGCCTACCGATCCGTTACCGGGGACCCGCGGCGAGGTTCTTCTCCAGATAGCTCGTCAGCAGTGAGTACAAATGCAGACCGGTTCCCTCACCCTCGCAGATGCAGTGGGTCCGGTTGGGGTAGGTCATCATGCTGAAGGGCCGGTTGGCCGCCACCAGGGCGTTGATCAGCCGCTCGGTGGATGCGTAGTGGACGTTGTCGTCGCCCGCGCCGTGAACCACCAGCAGGTTACCCCGCAGCTTGTCGGCATAGGTGAGCGCCGATCCTTCCCTGTAGTCGGCCTCGTTCTGCTGCGGCAACCCGAAGTAGCGCTCCTGGTAGATGGTGTCGTACAGCCTGATATCGGCCATTGGTGCCACGGACATCCCGGTCTGGTACAGCTCGGGGTAGCGGAACAAAAGGTGGAGCGTCATGGAGCCGCCGCCACTCCAGCCCCACACGCCGATTCGGGTGGAATCCACCCAGGACCAGCCCCGCATGGTGCGCAGCGCGGCGGCCTGGTCGCCCGAGGTGATGGGGCCGACCTTACGGTACACCACCTTTCGGAACGCGCGTCCCCTCGGCGCCGGCGTGCCTCGGTTGTCCAGCGAAGCCACCACGTAGCCCTGCTGGGTGAGCATCAGGTGCCAGAGATAGTTGCCGCCGGCCCAGAGGTCGAGCGCGGTCTGCGAGGCGGGCTCGCCATAGACATGAAAGAGCACCGGATACCGTTTGGTGGAGTCGAAGTCGGCCGGCTTCATCAGCCAACCATCGAGCCCAAGACCGGATCCCGCAGAAACCTTGACGAAGTCTGTGTTGCCGCGCCGAAGCCGGGAAACGGCCGCCTTGAGCCGCTCATTTTTTACCAGGGTCCGGGCAACCTTGTGGTCCGGCAGGCTGACCAGATCGACGGTCGGCGGGGTTCCGAAGGATGAGTAGGTGTGGATGGCCCAGCGGCCGTCTCCGGAGATCCGGTAGAGGTGATAACCCGGCTGATTGCCCGGGGTGACCCGCTCCACTTTACCCCGGCCGTCCAGCCGGCTCCGGTACAGGTACAGCTGGGTGGCGTTCTCCGGCGACGCGGTGTAGTAGATCCAGCCCCTGGCCGAATCCACTCCGGTGACAAAGGGCTGACCGAAGGCGCTTCCCGGGTTGTGCAGGTCGAACGATCCTTTGGTGACCAATCTCAGCTTCTTACCGTCACGCGACACCACGTACAGGTGGCGCCACCCATCCCGCTCGCTGATCCAGGTAAAGCTCTTGCCGCCGTCCAGCCAGCGGAGGTCGTTGACGACATCGGTCCAGGCGCTGTCGCGCTCGATCAGGACGCTCCGCACCCGGCCGGTGGCCGCGTCGCCCAGCATCACGTCGTTGGTATTTTGCAGCCGGTTGAGGTGCTGGAGCACCACCTCATTCGAGCCTGCCGCCCACTCCATCCGGGCGATGTAATTGTTTCTCGGATCGCCCGGCACCTGGAGCCAGACCGTTTTCCCACCCGCGGCGCTGACGACGCCCACCCGGCCGGCCGAGTTGGTGGTGCCGGCCTTGGGGTACTGCACCGGGATGGTGAAGGAGTAGAGCGAGTCGGTGTCGTTGATCAGGAGGAAGTCGCGCACGCCGGAGGCATCGAGCTGCCAATACGCGATCCGGCGGCCGTCGGGGCTCCATCGAAATCCGTCCCGCAGGCTCAGCTCCTCCTCGTAGACCCAGTCGAAGGTGCCGTTGATGGTGGTGCGAGACCCATCGCTGGTAAGCCCGGCGATGCGTCCGTCGGCCAGGCTCTCGACGTACAGGTTGTTCTCCCGGACGTAGGCGACCCGCCCGCCGTCGGGGGAAAACTTGGCGAACATGAGGGTGGACGGCTTTGCGCCCGGGCCTCCAAGCTTCAGCAGCCGGCCGCCGGCCAGGTCGAGGACCCAGAAGTCGCCCCGGGTGTTCTCCCGCCAGACCTTCTGCGAGTTGGTGAACACCAGCAGCCGCTTGCCGTCGGGCGAGACGGCGTAGTCCTCCACCGCCAGCGGCACCGTGTCGCCCTGTGGCACAAGGCGGCTGGCCGAAACCCAGACCTCACGCTTGCCGGTGGCCGCGTCGTAGCGGACCAGCGAGCGGCCCCCCGGCGTGGCACTGTCCGCCTCGAGCTTCACGTAGGCCGAGGTGTTTTCCAGCCAGCGGACCGGCCCGAGCCGTTCGGGGGTGAACTCGTCGGAATTGAAGATCCGGTCGAGGGTCAGCAGAGCGGAGTCGGCCTGCTGTGCCGAAAGCGGCGAGAACAGGGCGAGGAACAATGCGAGCAGGGAGGCGATCGATCTGGGACCAGGCATGAAAGCTCCGAGGGGGGTTGCGGTCTTGTACTTGAACGTTCGTTGCTGGAGGAAAGTTACGCCCGGTGGGCTACCGGGGTCCCAGGGACGGGCATGCCGGTGTACCGCTCACCCGTCCCGGTGCCTCGATGTGCCGCTCGTGGAAGCTCCTCCGTGAGTAGGCCGTGATGGTAACACCCCGCCAGTCCTCGACCGTGACAGAAACGCCCACCGCGTCCCGAATCGCGGTGTCGATGCCATCGAAGCAGGGACGGAGAGCCTCGTAGGAGGGTACCCGGTCATAGCGGAAAAATCCGATGCCATCATCCGGTGGACCCGCCGGTCTCGGGTTGTACGGGTTTATCGCGCCCGGCGAGAACGACAGCCGAAAGATGCCCGGCTGTCGAGCCACCCAGGCCTGGGCATCGGCGCAGAGTGCCCTCGCCCGCTTCATGACTCCGCAGCGGAACACAAAGCTGTTGGGCGGGTGGCGCCAGCGAGGGCGATCATCGGCTTGGACCAGCGACGAATCCAGGCCGATGACCGAGGTCATGCTATCGGACACGTGGAGGAGAAGGCGATCCCTCCGACCCAGATAGCTCACAACCATAACGTACCTACGGGGGTGTACCGCCAGCTCGCGAGACATCGTGGCCGGCCCGACCATTGCCGGGCACGCATCACCCTCGGCCGCCACCCCGTGGAGGTTCAGGAGCAGAGTGTCGAACCCTGTCCGCCTCATGTCATGGTCGATGAGATACCCCAGGCAGGCGAACTGCTGCACGGTTTGGAGGGCCAGCATCAGTCGCGGCGGCGTTCCCCGAGATCTCTCCTCGGTCAGCGTGAGCCGCACCCGATCGACAGGGATGAGCGAATCGATTTCCAGCTCTGCCAGGTGGCCTCGAATCGCCCTCATCAGCCCATCATCGGCGACCTCTATCCGCACATCGTAGTAATAGCTCCGGGTACTCCGCAGGAAGATCGCCAACACCGCGCGACGCTGGCTCCGGCCCTCGACACGATAGCCATAGCCCCGCTCCACCTGCCCGTTGCGAACGTCGCGCCCCGAATCAGACTCGTCCCAGGCCTGTTTCTGAATGAGCTCGACGTCCTCCGGGCGGAACGCGCCTTTGGCCAATGATGCAACCCCGGTTACCAGCTTCCGCAGCGGCTCACCCGCGTATATCGAATGAACCACGACCGTATCGGGCTCGGCCTGAGCCGCCAGCGGCACCTGCGTCAGTGCGGCCACGTACACCACGGCAGCAAGGAAGCGCAAATAGCGCAATGTGGCGAGGCGTTCGATCAATAGCGGGGACGCCGGAAGGCCTCCAGCTTGGCGTCCAGATCCGGAGGCTCGGTGTGGGTGATCTTTCCCCAG
>JALYPB010000240.1 GCA_030856585.1 Gemmatimonadota bacterium
AACTGGGTGCACCGGGTGGATGGCAGCCGCACGATCGACCGCCTGGAGCGCCGCACCATCACCATCCCCTATCCCTGGGTCGAGGGCGAGCCCCACGCTGTGGCTCTGGTCACTAGCACCGGCCTGACATTTACCGGAGACGTGCCCGTCGCGACGTTGTCGCCCTCGGTGGATGGCCGCTATCTCAGCACCTTCGCGCTGCTCGGCGTGTACGCCGGGGTGATTCCGGTATTCATCGGGCTCCTCTGGTTGCCCTTCGTGCGCTCGATCGACCGGCGCTGGACAGATTTCTTCCTGAGCCTGACCATGGGGCTACTGGTTTTCCTGGGGACAGACGCGCTGGTGGAGTCGGTCGAGACTTCCGGCCTGGTGGCGGGAGCATTCCAGGGACCGGCGCTGGTGCTCCTCGGCGTAGTGGCAACCCCGCTCATTCTGGCCTCGCTGGGACGCTGGCGCGGTGGAAACCGCCAGGAGCGCACCCCGCTTCAGGTCGCGGGGCTCATCGCACTGGGTATCGGGTTCCACAACCTGGGCGAGGGTCTGGCCATTGGCGCCTCGTACGCCACTGGGGAGATAGCGCTGGGAACCTTCCTGGTCATCGGCTTCCTGCTCCATAACACGACGGAAGGCCTGGGGATTGTCACTCCTCTGGCAGATCAGCGGCCGCGACTTGGCTCGCTTGTCCTGTTGGGCGCCCTGGCAGGAATACCGACCGTCATCGGGGCCTGGATCGGTGGATTTACCTACTCACCAGCCCTGACCACTCTGTTCTTTGCCATTGGCGTGGGGGCGATTATCGCGGTCGTCTACGAGTTGTACAAGCTCTTCAGCCGCCGTGCGGGTGCCGGTCTTGCAGCGCCCCTGAACACGGCCGGCTTCCTGGTGGGAATGATGATCATGTACGGCACTGGTCTGCTGGTGCCCGCGTGAGCAACCTAGAGGGATATCACGTGAGCGGTAATCACCCTGTCCCCCGATTCCTGTTCGTCATTCCCGCCCTCTGGTCCGTCGTGGTGTCCTCGCTGGCCGCGCAAATCCAGGACAACAGCTTTCTCATCGAGGAGGCCTACAACCAGGAACGAGGCGTGGTGCAGCACATCGGCACCTTCGAGCGCTCAAGTGGGGGCGACTGGGCCTTCCGTTTCACGCAGGAGTGGCCGCTGGGAGGTATTCGCCATCAGCTCAGCTATGGGCTGCCCCTCCAGAACGCGGAGGGACTGGGGACGGGCCTGGGCGACATCGAGCTCAATTACCGCTACCAGCTCGCGGGAAGTCCGGACGCGCAAACGGTCGTCGCTCCGCGGATCAGTCTCCTCCTTCCAACCGGAAACGAGGAGCAAGGGCGGGGGACCGGCGCGCTGGGCTTTCAGGTAAACCTGCCGGTAACTCTCGTAGTCGGAAACCGGCTCGTCACTCACTGGAACGCGGGAGCTACGGTAACGCCGTCGGCCACCAATGCGCTGGGCGATGAGGCAACAGCCACCGATTTCAATCTGGGCGGGAGCGTGATCTGGCTCTTCAGCTCCTCATTCAACTTCATGGTGGAAGCGCTCCTGGAAAGCACTGGGAGCGTGATTGGAAACGGACAAACCGAGAGCCAGGAGTCCTGGGTTCTTAATCCCGGCTTTCGTATGGCCTTCGACGTACCGGGCGACTTGCAGATCGTTCCCGGGGTGGCCTACACGATTGGGCTCGGGCCCAATCCAGACGAAGACGCCCTCTTCGTTTATCTCAGCTTCGAGCACCCCTTCCAACGCTGAACGCCCTCTCTCTTGCGCCCTACCAGACCTAACGTCATAATTGTCATCGAACCACTCTCCACGCTGGCTTACGCAGGGACGCTAAAAGCGAGTGGCATTCGGCGACTACCGGCCTAGGGCCATTCCCCCGTGGTAACAGAACCGGCGCGCATGGTAGCAGATCCTGCTCATTGCGCGCGCAGTGGTGCGCAGCGCATCGGCAGAAAGCGTTAAAGTCGCGCGTCTTACGTGAAACAGGGAGACGCCGAGCCGTTCTCCGGAGCAAGAGGTCGCGCGTTCGAGTCGCGCCGGGCCCATGCGGTAAGTGAAAACCC
>JALYPB010000162.1 GCA_030856585.1 Gemmatimonadota bacterium
CTGCCGGCCAGGACCCCGCCTTCACGTACGGGTTCGTGGTCCACTCTCGGCGCCACCATGAGCGTCCTACCCTGGGCCTGATCACTCTGCACGGGGAAAGCCTGGCATTCAACGAGCGGCTGCTGAAGTCGCTCGAGGGTATTCCTCTCTGGTTGTTCGGGCACGCCCGAATCACCCTGGTGCCGGGCATCTCCGTCGCCCCGGCTGAAGGTGGCCGCACCAAGCAGGCCGACCGGCCTCTCGCCTCCATGCTCATGCACATCGCCACCTTCGACACCAGCACCGGCGTCACCCAGCACCTGGTCCAGGTGGAGGCGGTGGTGAAAGCCGAGAGCCTGGTGCAGCCGCTGCTGATCCTCTCGCCGACGCGACCGGCTGCGTGGCCGATGTAGGGGACGGCGGCTGCCCTGCCTACCCGCCTACCCGCTTCTCCTCGTCCACCACCTGAAACTCCCGGCTCCTGCTGTCCTTCCGTCCGTCCGCATCAACTACCAGCAACTCCAGCACGTAGAGGCCGGGTTTGAGACGGTCGAGCTTCAGACTCCGATGAGTGGTGACCGCCGTCGTGGTGGCCTGTTGCTCGAATTTGAGCTTGATGGCTGCGGACCCTCCGCCAAAGATTTTCTTGAAGACGCCTCCGCCTGAACCCCGCTTCTTGACCGCCAGCTCGACCGTGTAGGGCGCCGGGCGCAGTCCTTCGATCTCATAGTACAGCTCCATCTCCTCGCCCCGCTTGTAGGTGCGCAGCGGGTTGAAGAGTACGGTGTCGTCCGGCGTGCGCCGCCAGCCGAGGTTGGCGGTACGGGAGCCAAGCACCAGGTCGCTCAGGGCCAATGCGGCCGAGGTGGTCGGCCCCACCCGCACGCTGTCGCGGGGAAGCGTCAGGCCCGCGTCGTCGCCCTGCTGAATGGCCAGACGGTACTGCAGCGCGCCGGACGGCACCGGCGCGGCCACTCGACCCACCAGGTGCTCGTTGGGAGGCACGCGCTCGGGGGCGACGAAGTGCCGGGTGGTGTCCAGGGCACTCACCACTTTGCCCTTGTCGTCCATGGCCACGAAGCGCAGGCGGACACTGTAGAGGAATCCGCGGGTCACAGTGACCGGCTCCAGGCTGGACCCCGCAATCGCGTAGGCGATCTGCACCTGATGGCCGGCGGAATCCCGCCCCACCGCCAGTACCTCAGAGGTGGCCTTGAGCTCGTTGGGAAACCGCAGCTCGTAGCTGTCGCTCGTGGTTCCGACCGCGATGCTCGCCTGCCCGGCTCGCCGCTCCTCGTTCTGGTACCGGCCGGTGCTTCCGCGGCCGGCGGCCTGAAGCCGCCGGTAGATGGGGGAGAGCTGCTCCTGCGACAGCATCAGCTGTTCGGCCACCGCGTTGTCGCCGGCGTTATTGCTTCGATCCTGCAGCTGTACGGCGCTGCTGAAGCCCAGGACGTCGAAGAGACTCTCGACCAGCTTGAAGTCCTGCACGTCTTCGCGGGCGATGAAGTGGAAAATCAGGTCGCCGTCAGTCCGGGTGTAGCGCCACGACTCGTTCGGCTCCAGGCCCGGGGCGGCATAGGTCGCACGGCTGCCCGGCTCGCCGTGGCGGATATAGATGACGCCCCGATCGTCGAAATCGCGGCTGCCCGAGCGATAGCGCTCGACGATATCGTAGTGCCGGTTGTTGGATGTAAGCTGGAAGTTTTTCCGGGCGTAGAACAGACGGCGGTAATGCTCCCGCAGCCGTTCACCTCCGGTGCGCAGGTCTGCCAGATCGCGCTCGCCCCAGAAGCGCCGAAGATAGGCGGCCCGCCGGGGACCCTGTTGGCTGTCGAACTCGCCCAGCACGCTGTCGGAGGCGATGGTTGCGAGGTCGGTACGATAGTTGGCCACGGTGAGGGAGTCGTCCACCATGGCCCCCTCGAAGTACGGCGTCACCCCTTCGAAGCGACCGAGCAGGAGCTGGGTCCGTGCCACCTCGAGGAGGCCGAGTCCCCGGTTGGACCCGCTCTGCAGGTAACCGGTGAAGGCCACGAGCGCCGAGTCGCCATCTCCTACCTCGCGCTCGACCCGGCCGCGTGCGAGCAGCACCTGGGGATCATTGGCGGCCGGAGTTGCGGCGGATCGTCGAAGGGCCTCCAGCGCCACACCGAGCTTGATGTTGACCCGCTGCCTGAGCGCGGTGTTGGCCAGATCCACCAGCCCGCGGACGAACGATGGGTCGATCTCCGCCGATTTGGCGAACGCCACCGCTGAACGGGTGAGGGCGTCCTTCCCCAGCATGGTCTTGAGGCCGGTCACGAAGGAGATCTGGGAGTCGCCCACTCCGTATTCGGCCAGGCCCATGCCGTACCAGGCATAGGGCCAGGATGGTTGCAAGTCGATCCCCCACTGGAACTCCGATGCGGCATCATCATAATGGTCCTTGCCCCCGAGGTCGCCGAGCCGGAGTGACAGGAACCCCAATTTGAGGTGGACCATGCCGCTGCCCCGATCGACCTTGGCGGAATCGATCAACCGCTTCTCCAGGTCGAGAAGCCCCGAGGTATCTACGGTCGCGCCAATGGAATCACGGAAGCGCTCCAATTCCACCCGCTCTTCGGGACTCTGGGCTGGGAGGTGCTCCGGCTTCAGGGCGAGGAATGCCAGAACCGCGGCAGCAGCGATGGTGCGGGGATTCATCAGGGAAAACATCAGCCAGACCTCGTCACTGCACTCTAGGGATCAACACCGCCATCCGTGGCGCCGTCAGGCGCGCGGGGCGCTGTAGAGGGATTCGCCCTAGGAGACGCGCGTGGACTCGACCGGCCCACACGGGCTGGAGACTGGTTCCCCGCCCGGTCCTGAAGGAAGGCGCGGATTCCATCGTACACGCCACGAGCGTAACGTTGCGCCCCGGCCGGAGAACGCAACGCTTCCTCCTGCGCCGGCATGATAATGAACATTCCCTCGGTCAGCACTGACGGCACCCATGTCGCCCGTACGATGGCGAAGTCGGCCCGGCTGATTCCGAGATCGGGCAGGCCGAGCCGGCGGACCAGCGCCCGCTGAATGGCTGTCGCCAGGGGTACGCTGCGCGGCTGATTATAGAATACTGAGGTCCCGTGGTTGGTGAAGGGGTTGATCCCATCGGGCAAGGCATTGTTGTGAATTGAAATCAGCAGCTCCGCACCGCTGTGTTCGGCCAGCCCCACGCGGGGCCAGAGATCCACGGCGGAATCGGTCGTCCGGGTCATGGCCACCCGCGCCCCAGCCGCCTTCAGCATGTCTCGCAGCCGGAGTGCCACCGCCAGGTTCGCCTCCGCCTCGCGCAGACCCGTCGGCCCGGTAGACCCGAGAGGCGGGTGGCCTGGATCAATGGCGACCACCCGACCGCGGAGCGGATCGTTGGCGCTGATCCGCGGGGGGCGCCGAACCTCGAGCAGCAAGTCATTGCGGCTCCAGCGAGCTCGATAGCCCCAGACCGGCGACCAAAGCTCGACCGTCAGCGTCACTTCCTGACGCTGGGTCTGAGCCCAGCTCATCTGGCGCACCAGCGAGTCGGTACCGTAGCGCATCCAGTCCACGTCTCCCACGGCGCTGTAGAACGT
>JALYPB010000206.1 GCA_030856585.1 Gemmatimonadota bacterium
GCAGAAGACCCTCCGCCAGATCGGCAAGGCGCAGGAGCTCCTCAAGAGCGTGGTGCTCAAGGGCGAAGGCGTGCTCTTCGTCTGCACCAAGAAGCAGCTCAAGGCCATCGTCCAGGCTGAAGCCGAGAGCTCGGGCTCATTCTACGTCACCGAGCGTTGGCTCGGTGGCATGCTGACCAACTTCCAGACCCTGAAGAAGCAGATTCGCCGGCTCCGGGAGCTGGAGCAGGGAGCGGCCGAGGGTGATTTCGAGAATTACACCAAGAAGGAAAAGCTGCTGTTCGAGCGCGAGCGGGTAAAGCTCAGCCGGAACCTCGAGGGCATAAAGGGAATGGGTCGTGTTCCCGGCGCGCTCTTCGTGGTCGACGCCAAGAAGGAGAAGATCGCCGTTGCCGAGGCCAACAAGCTGGGGATACCGGTCGTGGCCATCGTTGATACCAATGCTGATCCGGATGTGATCACCGTGCCGGTGCCGGGCAACGACGACGCCATTCGGTCCGTCTCGCTTATCACGGCAGCGCTGTCTGACGTGATCAAGGAAGCCCGGTCTCAGATGCCGATGCGCGAGGTCACCGAGGATCTCGAGGCCGAGACCTACAGCACCGACGCGGGTAGCGAGGGCGATGCCGATGCCGACCGCAAGCGTCGCCGCCCCCGCCGCAAGCGGCGGCCGAAGCCCGAGGCCATTGCGGCCAGGCTCAAGACCGATGCCGATGCCGAGGCGGCGCCTGAGGCTGCTGTCCCCGAGGCGGTGACTGACGCGGGCGCATAAGACCCCTCGGACCCTGGCATTTTCCGCCGCTCTCGGGCCGTGCAAGCCGTGAGCGGCGGCTTTACTATTCACCCCTGAGTTGACCCCGGTTGGAGACTATGGCAAGCACGACGATTTCCCCCAAAGACGTAAGCGAGCTCCGGACCCGCACCGGCGCCGGCATGATGGACTGCAAGCGCGCCCTGGAAGAGGCGGGCGGTGACCTGGGCAAGGCTTCGGAGATCCTGCGGCTGAAGGGTATGGCCAAGGCCGAGAAGCGGGCTGGCCGGAACGCCTCCGAAGGGCTGGTGGTGAGCTATATCCACCACAACAACCAGGTGGGCGTGCTCCTGGAGCTCAACTGCGAGACCGATTTCGTGGCTCGAACCGATGAGTTCGGCCAGCTGGCTCGAGAGATCGCCCTGCACATTGCCTCCGCCGATCCAATCGGCGTGAACCCGGATGATATCCCGGCCGACTTGCTCGATCGCGAGCGCCGGATCGCCGAGGAGCAGGTGGCCAAGGAAGGCAAGCCGGAGAACATCCGCGGCAAGATCGTTGACGGCAAGCTGAAGAAGTTCGTGGCCGAGCGCACCCTGACCGAGCAGCCCTACGTGAAGGATGATGCCAAGACGGTCGGCCAACTGCTGAAGGAAGCATCGGCCAAGCTGGGCGAGGCGATCTCGGTCCGGCGCTTTGCCCGGTTTAAAATCGGGGAAGTCTGATGGCCCTCGCCTACACCCGCGCACTGCTCAAGATCTCGGGCGAGGCGCTGGCCGGCGATAAAGGCTTTGGCCTCGACTACCAGGTGGTCGAGGCTTTCGCTGAGGAAATCAAGGCTGTGCATGGCCTGGGTGTGCACCTGGCGCTGGTCGTGGGTGGGGGCAATATCATCCGCGGCACCACGGCCAGTCGCGAAGGGCTCGACCGCGTCACCGCCGACTACATGGGCATGCTCGGCACCGTCATCAATGCCCTGGCGCTTCAGGATGTGCTGGAGAAGATGGGGGTTGATACCCGGGTCATGACCGCCATCCGGATGGAATCCGTGGCCGAGCCATATATCAAACGGCGGGCCATTCGGCACCTGGAGAAGGGCCGGCTGATCATCTTTGCCGCCGGTACCGGCAATCCCTTTTTCTCCACCGACACGGCCGGCGTCCTCCGGGCGTTGGAGATCGAGGCTCAGGTGATCCTGAAGGCCACGAATGTGGATGGTGTCTACACCGGCGATCCCCGGACCGACCCCACCGCCACGTTCATCCCCGAGCTCACCTTCCAGGAAGCCATCGTCAAGAATTACGCCGTCATGGATGCCAACGCATTCGGCTTGTGCAAGGCGAACCATCTCCCGATCGTCGTCTTCAACATCAACCAGCCCGGCGCCATTACCCGTGTGCTGCGGGGTGAGCGGGTAGGGACCATCGTCCGATGAGCACCATCCCGGAACTGACAAAGCAGGCGCGGGACCTGATGCACAAAGCGGTGGAGAGCACCAAGCGCGAGTTCTCCTCCATTCGAAGCGGCAAGGCCAGCGTCTCGCTGCTCGATCTGGTTCGAGTCGAGGCCTATGGCAGCACCGTTCCGCTGAACCAGGTTGCCATGATCGCGGCTCCCGAGCCCCGCCTCCTTACCGTCCAGCCGTTCGACAAGTCCCTCACCGGGGTCATCGAGAAGGCAATCCGCGACTCCGATCTCGGACTCAACCCGGCCACCCAGGGCAACCTGATCCGGGTGCCGCTGCCCGCACTCTCTGAGGAGCGGCGCAAGGACCTGGTGAAAGTGGTCCACAAGCTGGGGGAGGAAGGACGCATCGCGGTCCGCCACGCCCGTACCGAGATTCTCTCCAAGGTCAAGAAGCTCGAAAAAATCTCGGAGGACGACAAGGCCCGGGCGGAGAAGGAAGTTCAAAAGCACACCGACGAGCATATCAAGCAGATCGAGGGACTCATTCACTCGAAAGAGGCGGAGATCCTGGAAGTCTGACCCGATGAGCAACGAGCTGCTGCAACAGCTGCGGGTGCACGGGGCCGTACCGGCTCACGTCGCCATCATCATGGACGGCAACGGCCGCTGGGCCAAGGGCCGGGCGCTGCCGCGTCCGCTGGGTCACCACGCTGGAATGAAGGCCGTGCGTGAGGTTGTTGAGGGCTGCCTGGAGGCAGGAGTCGGGGTGCTGACTCTCTTTGCCTTCAGCCAGGAGAACTGGAAGCGGCCGGCTGGCGAGATCGAGGCGCTGATGAAGCTGCTCGAGGAGTACATCGCCAAGGAGGCTGTCGAGCTCCGGTCTCAGGGAGTGGCCGTTCGAATCCTGGGACACCTCGACAGTCTGGGGGCCGGTGCCCGCCGCGCAGTGGATCGGATCATGGCGGATACCTCGGGTGGCGAATCGCTGGCCCTCAACATCTGCATCTCCTACAGCTCCCGCGCCGAGATTGCGCGAGCCGCCCGGCTGCTGGCCGAATCGGTCGCTGCCGGGCAGCTGGAGCCGCGGGATATCGACGAGGATGCCGTTGGCCGGATGCTGTACACCGCCGAGTGGCCCGACCCTGACCTCCTGATCCGAACCTCGGGCGAGATGCGGATCTCCAACTTCCTGCTCTGGCAGCTGGCCTACGCCGAGCTCTATGTCACCCCTGTTCTGTGGCCCGACTTCACCCGGCGCCACCTCTTCGAGGCCATCCTCGAATTTCAGCGGCGGGACCGGCGGTTTGGGCGCGTTTCGGTCTGATGGATTCCAATCTGGTCCGGCGGGTCGGCTTTGCCGTCATTGCGATTCCGCTCGCGTTGGCCATCATCTGGTATGGCGGGTTGCCGCTCGCCTTCCTGCTGGCACTCACCAGCGTCCTGGCAGTGCGTGAGCTGTTCGATCTCGCCGGCCGGCAGGGAATTCGTCCCGCTCGTGCGTTGGGATTCGTCAGCGCCGCAGCTGTCGCCCCGGTGACCTATGTGGCACTGGTCGCTCCCGATGTTCGCGACTTGGTGCTGGCCGGGTGGCCGTACCTGGTGGGCATCTGGGTGATCGTGCTGCTCACCTGGGCGTTGGCAGCCAGAGCGCCGGCCGAGAAGCCGCTGGGCGCGGCCGGCGTCACTCTGCTGGCGGTGGTTTACACCGGGGTGCTCCCCGCGTTCCTGATAGGGATCAGGCACCTTTCGCATCCGGAGCGCTCGTGGGCTGGAGGCTGGCTGGTGTTCTTTCCGCTGGTGGTTACCTGGGTCTGCGATACCGCCGCAATGTTCGGGGGGAAGGCGCTGGGCGGTCCCAAGCTCGCGCCTACGATCAGCCCCGGAAAGACTCGCTCGGGAGCGGCAGCCGGTGTTGTCGGCGGACTCCTGATGGCTCCGATCTTCGGCACCCTGGTCTTCCCGCGAGTCGGGCTTCACATCCCGCTGTGGCAGCTGCTGGTGCTGGCTGGAGTGCTGTCGATTGTGGGCCAGATCGGCGACCTTGCCGAGTCCCTTTTCAAGCGTGAGGCCGGGGTGAAAGACTCGAGTCATCTGATCCCTGGCCACGGTGGAGTGCTCGACCGGTTCGACTCGCTCTACTTTGTCATTCCGGTTGCCGCTGCCATGTACGACTTGTTCGGGGTGACCTGATGGGCGCTCCGTCAATCCAGCCACGGGGTCGGCCGGCTCG
>JALYPB010000211.1 GCA_030856585.1 Gemmatimonadota bacterium
CCTTGGGCCGCCGGGTTCGGGGTGAGGGAGTAATTGGGCTCTCTCATGCCTTTCTGGCCGCGGGGGGCCGCGCGACGCTGGTGACGCTGTGGCGTATCGCTGACCGATCCGCGTCGGAGTTCATGCAGGATTTCTACAAAGAACTGCACGCTGGGCTGCCGCTAGCGGAGGCGCTCCTGGTCGTCCGGCGCCGGTGGGTAGCAGCGGGCGGCACCCAGGCTCATCCATCGCACTGGGCGCCGTTCGTGCTGGTCGGAGGGGTGGAAAGATCAGAGCGGCAGAGCTCACCGCTCACCCGGCACTGATTCACCCAACATGGCCCGCCGCACCAGCGGGATAGGTGGCCCGCCGTAGGACAGGAAGGCATTGTGAAACTGCTTCCACGCCTCCTGCCCGCCTCGCTCTCGGGTCCAGTCGTCGCGCAGTCTCTGGATCATCAACTTGCCCATGGTGTAGTTCAGGTACGCGGGATCATAGGTGCCCCGGGCCGCCTGCTGCCTCGAATTGCCGGGATCCTGCAACGCCTGCTCCCGAAACATCTGCTCCGACTCCTCGACCGTCATGCCCTTGGTGTGTAGTCCAATCGCCGACAGATATCGCACGTTGCGCAGGAGTGCGTTGGACAGCTGCCCGATATGCACCTCCGGATCTCCCGCGCCCAGGCCGGCCTCCCACATCATCTCCTCCGTATAGTGCGCCCAGCCTTCGGCAAAGGCGTACCCGACAAAGATCTGTCCGAATCTGGATTTGGCCCGGTTCGAGTGAAGAAAGTTGAGGAAGTGCCCGGGCCATACCTCATGCACGCTGGTGAACAACAGGTCCGCCACCCCGGGCACGTAGGCAGCCTGTTCCGCAGGTGACCAGGAAGTATCCGGCGGAGCGATGTAGTAAATGGAAGGAATATTCTTCTCGTACGGACCCGGAATATCGATATAGGCGAAATTGAATCGCTGATACGGCGGCGCCTCGTGGACCAGCGCGCGCTCCCTGGCCGGAATCGATACGACATCCGCCCTTCGCACAAACGCTTCCAGGGTATCGAGCTGCGCTCGGGCGGCGACCACAGCCCCCCCGGAAGGCTTGTGGGCGTTCATGCGCTCCATGCATTTGCGGAGCGAAACGCCGCGAGCATACGCTCGGCAGGCGCCCCGGAGCGCTTTCAGGTTGCGCTCCAGGTCTGCCCGGCCCCACGCCTCCAGCGTGTCGAGCGGGACCTCCACCCTCTCGGTGGACCTCAGCATATCCCGGAAAAGCTCGGGCCCAAGGGCAAACCCAGTGGTTCCCCGCTTCTGCTCGGTTGCGAACCAGGCATCCATTTCCTTCAGCGCGAGCACCGCCGCGGCATTGGCTGAGGCGAAGTCTCGCTGGGTAACCGAGTCGGTGACGGAATCGAAAGCCATCGGTACGTCCCGCTCCAGATAGCTCACCATCCCCCCGAGGCGGCCCCGGCCTATGTTCGCGTAGGGCCGTGGCATCGGTGTCTGAAGGTTGGATCTCATCTGAGCCAGGGCTTTCGGCAGGGACCTGGCCCAGTGGGTATAGGCTCGCATGCGGTCGGCCAGCGGTGCGTAGGGGCGGGCCAGATACACGTTGGGATCGATCTGATCGGTGTACCAGGTTGGATTTCGTCGTGGCCAATCGGCCCGCTCCTGCCAGAAGATGTCACGATCCAACACGGCCAGCAGGTATTCCCGCTCCAGTTGTCGGGGTGCATCGCTGCTGTCGAGAGGGAATGCCACGGCGCTGTCCCGCAACTGGTGGAGCCTCCGGGTCCAGCTCAGGAGGCCGGCGTCGCTCCAGTCGGGGAAGCGACCGTCGAAGTCGTGCCGGCCTTGATACACGGCAAAAAGCGGGTTGGCCGCGAAATAGGTCTCGGTGAACCTGGAGACAAAACGGTCCCACTCGCGTGCCGGCCGGCCGGCCTCCTGGGACCGGCAAGAACCGAGGAGCACCAGGGTGGCGAAAACTGAGCGGCGGGACCAGGGGACCATGCCAACCTCCGGTAAAGCGCGGACTGTTGCGCGGGCTCGATTCTTCTCGTTTGTTTCGCACCATGCAAGCCACTCTTCCCGCGGCCAGCGCTATCGAGCTGGACGCGGCCCTGCTACAGGCGGCGATTACCGCTGGGTTGGCCGCCCTGTGCGCCTTCCTCTTTTTCCGCTACCGGAAGCCGTATTTCGCGTGGTGGGCCGTCGCCTGGGGACTGTACCTCCTACGCATCGTTGCGATCACCAGTTTCCTGCTCTCGTCCGACTGGACCTGGCTCTATTGGCACCAAGTGGTCACCGGCTGGACCGCGCTCGCGCTGCTCTACGCTGCACTGGTTTTCTCCCAACAGATTCGCTGGCGCCGGCGATATCTGGGACTGGTGCTGTTTCCTCCCGTCTGGTCCTACGTCGCCATCTACCGTCTTGACCATTTTCTCTGGGCCGCCGGTCCGGCCGTCCTTTTCCTCAGCCTGGCGAGCCTGTGGACCGGCTGGGTGTTCTTCCGGTATCGCCGGATGGTGCCTTCCAGCGGAGCCACGCTCCTCGCAGTGTCGTTCGGGCTCTGGGGTCTCCATCACCTTGATTACCCCTTTCTCCGTGCTCGTGGCGCATGGGCACCGTGGGGATACTACCTCGACATCCTGCTGGCGCTAGCCGTGGGGGCCGGGATCCTGCTACTCGTCCTGGACGATCTGCGGCGGGGACTGGCGGCGTTGTCTGCCCTCTCTGAGGACCTGCAGCGTGCCGGCCGGGAGCAAGACGTGCTCGACGCGCTGCTGGCGCGTCCCCTGACCCTTCCGGCCGTTCGCGGGAGTGCACTATATGTGGCAGATACCGCCGGCGGACGGTTCATTCGCGGGGCCGGCGTATGCGCGTCCTGGCACGAGAGCCCCATTCCGCCCTCCGGTGCCGTGGTACTGGGGAGGGTTATCCAGACCGGTCGACCACAGTTCAGCGGCAATTGGACCGATACCGCCCCGGGTGGGTCGGCGTACGCCTATGCGGCGGTTCTGCCTATTCTGCGGGACCAGGGTGTAGTAGCCGCGCTGGTGCTGGTGGGGCACGCCCGCGATCCGTTTACCGCGCTGGACGACAGCTTCCTCCTTGCCCTGGGTCATCAAGTCGGCGCCGCGCTGGAAAACGCCGATCTCTATCGCCGGCTCGAGACCCGTACCGTCGAGCTGGCACGGCTCTCCGCCCGGATGATCGAGCAGCACGAGGAAGAGCGCCGCCGGCTCTCCCGCGAGCTGCATGACGAGACCGCGCAGGTGTTCTCGGCGGTCAAGATGGAGCTCGGAGTCCTGCGCGACACCGCTCAGACTGTCCAGGCTGACCGGCTGGATCACGTGTTGGCCCTCATCGATACCGGCATTCGAAGCATCCGCAGCGTCACCAACGACCTTCGGCCATCACTGCTGGACGATCTCGGGCTGCTTCCGGCTCTGCGATCGCTGGTGGCTGACTTCGGCGAGCGCAGCGGCATTCGAACCGGACTCGCTGTGCCATCCACCCTGCCGCCGCTGTCAGGAGAAGCCGAGCTCGCCCTCTTCCGCGCCCTCCAGGAAGCCCTCTCGAATGTGCTCCGGCATGCCAATGCCCGAACGGTAGACATTGGAATCTCGATAAACCAGGAGGGAGTGCTCCTTCGGGTGAGCGACGACGGGCGCGGACTGCCCGCCGGCATGGCACCCGAAGGGCTTGAGCTGCAGGGACACATGGGCCTGGCGGGTATGCGGGAGCGGATAACCGCACTCGGAGGCACAGTGCGCCTCCGGGGACGAGCTGGTGCCGGCGCGTTGCTCGAGGTACTCGTCCCCGCTCCCACCACCGCCGGCTCATGACCCGGCCCATACGTGTGCTCGTGGCCGACGATCACATGATCGTACGCACCGGAATACGCCATGTCCTGGAAAGCGAAGCAGGCTTCGATGTAGTGGGGGAGGCCGCGACTGGCGCCGAGGCGCTTGCCCTCAACGCTGAGCTGAGACCGGATGTCGTAGTACTCGACATCTCCATGCCGGGAGAGTCGGGCCTTCAGCTTGCGGCACGCCTCCGGGACAGCTCGCCCGAACCTCGAATTCTCATCCTGAGCATGCATGACAATGCGGAGTACGTACTGGAGAGCGTCCGGGCTGGAGCACATGGCTATCTGTTGAAGGACGCTGCCGCCACCGAGCTTCGGAACGCCGTCCGCACGGTCTGCAGTGGGGAGTCGTACTTCAGCCCCCCGATAGCCAGCCGGCTGCGGGAGGCGCTCCGGGGCGAGCATGAGACCCACGCCGGCACCTTGTCACAACTGACCGCGCGGGAGCGGGAGGTACTCCTCGGAGTCGCTCAGGGAAGGACGAACAAGGAGATCGCCGCGGAGCTCGGCATCAGCCACCGCACGGTAGAAACCCACCGGGAGAGTCTGATGCGAAAGCTGCAGATTCGAACCGTGGCCGAGCTGACCCGGTTTGCCCTCGGGGCGGGGCTCATTGGCGAGAGCAGGGCCCGGCCCTGATTATCTTGAAACCATGACCGACGTCAGCTCGCTCTCACCGTCACGCCCCGCAGCCGCGGACTCCACAGGCTCGAAGATCAAGACCGGCATCGTCATGATGAACCTTGGCGGGCCGGCGACGCTCGACGACGTGGAGCCGTTTCTGCTGGAGCTGTTCGCCGACCGGGAAATCATCCAGCTCCCGCTTCAACGCTGGGTCGGCCCGTTTATCGCCCGTCGCCGAACCCCCAAAGTTCGGAACCTCTACGCCAGCATCGGAGGCGGTTCTCCGATCCTGCGCTATACCGAAGCGCAGGGTCGCGGCATGGTCGCCCGCCTGGATCGGATCTCCCCCGAAACGGCTCCCCACCAGTTCTATGTGGCGTTTCGCTACGCCAAACCCAAGAGCGATGACGCCCTGCGTGCCATGCAGGCGGACGGGGTCGAGCGTGCCGTGGCCTTCACCCAGTATCCCCAGTTCTCCTGCAGCACCACGGGATCGAGCCTCAACGAGCTGTGGCGCGCCGCCACACGCACCGGGCTGCGCCACGCCTTTGAATGGAGCATCATCGATCGTTGGCCGGTGCACGCAGGCTTCATCGATGCCATGACCGAGACTGTGCGTGAAGGGATGGGGCAATTCGAGGCGGCGGAGCGGGAGAAGGTTCTGATCCTGTTCAGTGCCCACTCGCTACCGCTGGACGTGATTGACCGCGGAGACGCCTACCCGCAGGAGGTGGGAGCGAGTGTCCAGCGGGTAGTCGAGCAGTTGGGCAGATCGAACCCCTATATCCTGGCCTACCAGTCAGACGTCGGACCGGTCCGTTGGCTCGGACCCAGCACCGAGCAGGTGCTCCGCCGCCTGGGTGCCCGGGGGCAGAAGCACGTCCTGGTCGTTCCCATCGCCTTTACCAGCGACCACATCGAGACGCTTTCCGAGCTCGATAAGGAATACGGTGAGGTGGCGCATCAGGCGGGGATCACCCAGTACAAGCGCGCGCCGGCCTTGAACGATCGGCCGCTATTCCTTGACGGGCTGGCGCAGATCGTGAGAGAGCACCTTGCCTCGGGACTGGCTCACACCAGCCAGTACCCCACGCGATGCGCGGGGTGTACCAATCCCCAGTGCCGTAACATCCTCAACCCGGTGAGAGTGTTGTCATCCTGAGGGAGTGAAACGACCGAAGGATCTCCCTGGAGGCAGGCGAGATCCTTCGCTTCGCTCAGGATGACATCGGTGCGGGCTCGGCGGAGCTTACTCGGAGCGAAGATCCCGGCTGACAGGGTACAGCACTCGGCGCACCAGGCGGTCCGCCATCTCACGCACGATTTCCCGATCCGACTCCGACAGCGATTCCAGCCGCGCCAGCGCCCGGGCGGACTCCTGCTCTGCCAGCTCGACACCCAACCGGTGGAGCTCCGCAAGTTTGCCCGCCGCGGCTTTGCCGCGCAGGCTTTGCCCCAATCGCAACAACTCATCCTCGACCACCTGATGAGCATCGTCCAGAGCGGCAGACGCGGCTCCTGCTGCGGGACAGCACAAACGCTGGAGGTCGTCCAGATCGAAGAGCTGAACCCCCGCTATATCTCGCGCGGCCGGATCCACGTTCCGCGGCACCGACAGATCCATCACGAAAAGCTCTCGGCCCGGTCGAGTGACCGCTGCCTGCGAAAGCTGCGCGGCCGACACCACCGGCCGTGAGCTCCCGGTAGCCACCAGCAGCAGATCGGCGCTCTCGATCTTCTGGGTCAGCTGCTCCCACGCTCCGCTTCTTGCTCCCCACGCCTCGGCCAGGGCCTGGCTTCGCATTGGGCGCCGGTTGAGGAGGGTGACCTCGGACGCACCCAACTGGTGAAGGGCACGCAGGACTCCTTCCGCTGCCTCTCCGGCACCAAGCACAACCACTTCCCGCGAGCCGATCTCTCCCAAACGTTCTGCGATGACGTCAACCGCGGCCGAGCTCACCGATGCCGGATGTCGGCCGAGGAGGGTTTCGCACCGGACTCGTCGACCTGAGGCCAGCGCCGCTGACAGGATTAGATCCATTTCCCGTGTAGTCGTTCCAGCAGCCCGGGCTCCGTCATAGGCTCGACGCACCTGGCCGAGTATCTCGGTCTCTCCCAGGATCTGAGAATCCAGGCCTGCCGCAACCGTGAACAGATGACGCACGGCCGCCCAACCGTCGTAGCGGAGCAGCGGAGGCGAGGATGCTGCGCCGCGTCCTTTCGCAACCCGGCGAAACCAGGGCTCGAGATCTTCGTCGCCAGCCCAATAGAGCTCGCAGCGGTTGCAGGTAGACAACAGAAGAGACGACCGGGCCGCCTCGAGCTGGCCTTCGAGCAAGGCAGCAGTTTCCGCCGGGGTAAACGCGAAGGGCTCGCGTTCCTCGACGCTGGCCATATGATGGCTGACGCCAATGAGATGGAAGGAGAGATCCGAAGGCACGTACAAGGCTAGGCCCCGGTGGTCCCGGGTTCAATCCGCAGACCACCGGATGGCCCGTCCGTAGCTTTACGGAGGGCCTACAGCTTGTTCGCTGCGCCTTTCATCGTTTCCTGATAGAGATCGAGCAGGCGCCGCATCCGCGGCACGTGCTCCTGGACCTGGGAAGGCTGAGGGCCTGTAGCAGGTGATCCGCTGCCGCCGCCGAGGTCATCGAGCACCGAATCGCTCAGGGCTCTGAACTGCCCCGAATCCGCGAAGCCAACCCGGTACAGGTCCGCCTGCATCGAGGTGACCAGATCGCTGGCGAGGTTCTTGTAGGCCGTCATGTTTTCGGTGTTGGTCGGTGAGCCGCTGCTCATCAGGTCCAGCTGATTTCTTATTGCGGGGATCAATCGGGGCGCTTCCAGTTCGGCGCCACTGTGGGTGCCCTCCAGACCGTCTTCACGGGCACGATCCTTGGAATCGGCGGTATAGGGTGAGGCTGAGGCCGTACCGCTGGCGGCGGTTTCCGGGGATTCGCGGCCGCAGGCGGACAGAATGAAGACCAGGGCCAGGAGGGGGACGCGTGTCATAGGCCGCTCTCGAGCGTGGGGGTGGCGAACGTATCAATTAAGTGGCGCTGTCTCAGGGGAGGCGGTGTTCCGGGTCACTCATGGGGTACGGCGGTAAGCAGGTGGTGCGATCGTCGTGTTCTTGCTGACCCGCTGTCCCGCCGACTCGCTTCCCCGCTACCTCCCGAATAGCCTCCCCAGCACTCCCGTGCTTATGGAAGCTTCCAGGGCATGCGCCAACTCGGCCATAGATGCGTAACGCTCTGCCGGATTCACCGAGAGGGCCTTGGTGATAACAGCCTCCAGCTTGGCGGGGAGGTCGCCGCGCACGGCCCGGAGGGGAAGCGGAGCGCCTCGCAGACGGGCGATCATGGTCTCCTGGGCGCTCTTGCCGGTGAAGGGGAGCTGACCGGTAAAGAGCTCGAAGGCCAGAATCGCAAGCGCGTACACGTCGCTGCGGCCGTCGAGTGGCTTTCCCCGAATCTGCTCGGGGCTCATGAACTCGGGCGTTCCCAGCACAATCCCGGTAGCTGTGAGCTTTACCACGTCGGGACCTGCCCGGCGCTCCTTGGCCAGGCCGAAATCCATCACGACGGCGCGGAATCCGCCGAGGGCGTCGGGGTCGGGCACCAGCATGACGTTCTCGGGCTTGAGATCCCGATGGATGATCTGCAGCTCGTGAGCGTGGCCGAGGCCATGGCAAACCTGGACCAGGAGGGATATGCCCTCGGCCACGGGGAAGGGCCCCCGGCGAGTCTCGTGCTCGCTCAAGGGCTCGCCTTCGAGATACGGCATCACCAGATAGAGCAACCGCTCGGGTGTCTCTCCCAGACGGAGGATTAGGCAGACATTGGGATGGTTGAGCCGGGTGGCGATGGTGGCTTCCCGCCGGAGCCGCTCGACTGCCGCCGGGTCGCGCGACAGCCTCGGGATCAGAATCTTGACGGCGACAGATCTGCCCGTTTCGATCTCCTGCGCCTCGTAGACGTACGACATCCCTCCCTCGCCCAACTTCCGGTTGATCCGGTACCGCTGGTCAAGGGTCTGTCCGGTGAGGCTGGCGATCGAGGCAGTGAGCCGGTCAGGCGGTAGAGCGTTAAGGTCGCCTCCCGTATCCGCGGCCCGGCCGTCTTTCCGGCCTCCCGCCTCCGGCGCGCCTTCCACCAGCAGCGATCCATCCTTGACACAGAACCGTGCGGGAGCGTCGTATGTAGACTGGCACCGTGGGCAGCGCCTATTACTCAATCGCGGAACCGGTTTCGGCCATCGCTCTTGGCCCGGTAGAGGTGGGTGTCGGCCAGGCGGAGAAGGGATTCGCCATCGCTCACGCGCTCGTCAGGATAGGAGGCAATTCCGATGCTTATCGTGACCCGCACCGGCCGGCCCTGCTCCCCGAAGTCGTGGGTGGCCACCCGCCTGAGAATGCGCTCGGCAAAGTTCCGGGATTCGGCGTTGGTCGTCTCGGGGAGGAGCACTACGAACTCCTCGCCGCCATACCGGGCCACGATGTCGACCGACCGCTGTTCCCGCTTCAGCAGATTGGCCAGCTGCTTCAAGACGCGATCGCCCACCAGATGGCCGTAGGTATCGTTGATCTGCTTGAAATTGTCGATGTCCACCATCATGCCGGTCAGCATCGTGGCATAGCGCGCAGCCCGATCCATCTCCTGCTCCAGCTTTTCCATCAATGCGCGCCGGTTGAAGCAGTTGGTCAGAGGATCGGTCTCGGCCAGATGCCGCATCTGTTCCTGGCCCAACACGGCGTTCTCCAGGTCGTAGGCCCGCTCGAGGGCGGCGACCGCGGCGATGATCACTTCTTCGGCGAACTGCACGTCGTGCTCGTTGAGCGGTGCGTCTTCCGTGGTAGTACGGAGGAAGAAGACTCCGACCGGCTGCTCCTTCAGGACAAACCGGAGAGCCACCGCCGACCGGGTTTGCACTGGCCGCCCCTCGGCCTCCCATTCTTCCCGTACACCACGATACAGCGGGTCAGTTTGCACGTCGCGCACCAGGACGGTTTCGCCGGTGGCCAGGGCGTGCCGGATCTCAGGGTACCGCTTGAGGTCGACCTGGAGATTGTGCAGCATCGGGTTCTCGAAGGCAGCCACCACGGTGCCGGTCTCGTCTTCCGGATTGGCCATGATGATCGAGCAACGCGAGATGCTCAGCCCCTGAGCCACCCTCCGGACCAGGATGCCGTAGATCTCCTCGGGCTTGAGCGAGGCGGTCACCTCCTGCATGATGTCCATCATTGCGGAGCGCGACCGCGCCTCCGCCTTTGCCTGGTTGAGCTCGCGACCGACGCGAAGGTGGGCTTTGACCCGCGCCAGCAGCTCTCGAACCCGGAATGGCTTTGGAATGAAGTCGGCGGCACCGAGCCCGAGCGAGCGCACCGTGGCCTCCTCGGGGGGCATGGACGAGATCATCAGGACCGGCAGGTCCTTGAACCGGGGATCGGCCTTGACCCGCTGGAGAAGCTGCAGGCCGTCGACCTTGGGCATCATGATGTCGAGGAGAAGGAGATCGAACTGTTCTGCTGTGAGGTGCTCGAAGAGGTGCTCGCCCCCAGGGGCGGTGAACACATCGTAGCCGTTTTCCTTGAGAATCCAGGACAGCGTTCGGGAAAGCGCCTGGTCATCGTCCGCTACGAGGATCTTGGGGGCAGCCGTCATTCAGGCCTGTCCTGGGCTTGTCGAGGGGCTCACGAGGCGGCGGAAGACATCGGGATCGACGTTGCCTCCACTGATCACAACCACGGTTGAACCGGTCGGCCGGACCTGACCGTTGAGGAGAGCGGCCGTCGTTACTGCGCCGGACGGTTCCGTGACAAGCTGCAGCTCATCGTAGAGATAGCGGACCGCCGCGGCAATCTCGTCCTCGGAAACCTGGACTGCCTCGCGCACCACGCGCGAGAGCACGGCGAATGGCAGCGTCCCGATGGACAATGGGAGAAGGCCATCCGCCAGGCTGGCGCCCAGCGGAAGCTTGGTGGGGCGCCCGGCCTCGAGAGCCCGGGCCAGCTTGGCCGCCGCGATCGGCTCCACGCCGATCACCTGGACCGACGGTTTGACCGCGGCAACCGCCGCGGCGATTCCGGCTATGAGGCCGCCGCCACCCACGGGAACGAGTATGGTCTCCACATCAGGCCGGGCGTCCAGGATCTCGAGGCCGCAGGTTCCTTGCCCCTCAATTACATCGAGGCTCTCGTACGGAGGGACCATCGTAAGGCCCCGCTCCTCCACCAGAGCAACCGCCCGAGCGTGCCGATCGGCTGAACTGTTGCCAGCGAAGACCACCTCACCCCCCTGACGCTTCACACCCTCGACTTTGATGGCCGGAGCCCGCTCCGGCATGACCACGACAGCGTGGGTCCCCAGGAGTCGGGCGGCGAACGCCACCGCTTGCCCGTGATTGCCGCTGGAATAGGTGATCACGCCGCGAGCCCGCAGGTCGGCAGGAATCCGGGAGACCGCGGTATATGCGCCCCGGATCTTGAAGGCGCCGATGGGCTGAAGGTGCTCGCACTTGGCGGCGACGGGAACTCCGAGGCGCGCACTCAGTGCGGGCATGTCGATGAGGGGCGTCCGGACGGCAACGCCCTCGAGACCTCTGGCCGCGCTCCGCAGCGCTTCGAGCGGCACGGCGGAGCCAGGGTTCGGCTTGAGACTAGGAGAGAGGTCGGCCCACCGGTCGGCGGCGGATGTCATGACCAATCATAACCTTACTCCAGCGCCGCCGTGGGAGCCGCTTCGTCGCCGCCGGCCAGCTCCTCCGCGCCAGTTTCATCTTCCTTTACCACCCGGGCCACATCCACCACAGTGTCGCCTGAATCGAGGTTCATGACCTTCACGCCCTGGGTGTTGCGGCCGATGACCCGAATCCCATCCACCGGCAGGCGAATGATCACTCCATGCCTGGTAATCATCATGAGCTCGTCGTCCGGAATGACCTCCATGAGCGCCACGATGGATCCGGTCTTGTCGGTTTTCTTCAGGGTGATGATGCCTTTGCCGCCGCGCTTCTGTACCCGGTAGTCGGCCAGCTCGGATCGCTTGCCGTACCCCTTTTCACTGACGACGAGCAGGCTCGCATCGCGCCTCACCACTACCATCCCGATCACCTCGTCGCCCTTCTCCAGCTCGATTCCCTTGACTCCGGTGGTGGCCCGGCCCATGTCGCGCGCATCGCTGTGGTGGAACCGGATGCTCATACCGTCCTTGGTGGCGAGGATGATATCGCTGTTCTGATCGCACACCTGGACATCGATGAGCTCGTCGTCCTTCTCGATGTTGATGCCGCAGATTCCACTAGCCCGGACGTGCCCGTAGGCCGACAGCACTGTCTTCTTCACCGTGCCCTGCCGGGTGGCGAAAATGAGACTCTGCTCGTCGCTGAACTCCCGCACCGGCACCAGGGCTGCGATCTGTTCGTCCGGCTTGATGGCAATGCAATTGATGACCGGCTTGCCGCGGGCGGCGCGCCCCGCCTGCGGGATCTCGTGCACCTTCAGCCAGTAGACCTGACCACGATTGCTGAAGAACATCACGTAATCGTGGGTGCTCGCGATGAAGAGGTGCTCGACCCAGTCCTCGGCCTTGAGGTCCGCGCCGTTCAGCCCGCGACCCCCTCGGCGCTGCCGCTTGTAGGTGGTGACCGGGATCCGCTTGATGTAGCCGCTGTGGGACACGGTGATGACCATGTCCTCCTCGGCGATGAGGTCCTCGACCGTGAACTCCCCCTGGTCAGCCACGATCTCGGTCCGGCGATCGTCACCGAAGGTCTGGGCGACCTCGTCCATCTCCTCCTTCAGGATTACCATCCGCTTCGGCTTTGACGCGAGGATGCCTTTCAGCTCCTTGATCGTGGCGCGCACCTCCTTCAGCTCGGCTTCCAGCTTTTCGATTTCGAGGCCGGTGAGCTTGGCCAGCCTCATGTTGAGGATGGCGTCGCTCTGCTTCTCGCTCAGGCCGAACCGCTTGCGGAGTTTCCCGTCAGCCTCCGCCGTGTCCTCCGACTTCCGGATGATCTTGATGACCTCGTCGATGTTGTCGACCGCGATCTTGAGACCATCGAGGATGTGCTCCCGCGCCTGGGCAGCGTCGAGATCGAACTGGGTTCGGCGGACTATGACCTTATGGCGGTGCTCGATGAAGTGCTGGATCAGCTCCTTCAGATTCATGACCTTGGGAGCGCCGTTGGTGAGCGCCAGCATGATCACGCCGAAGGTGGTCTGCATCTGGGTGTGCTTGTACAGC
>JALYPB010000214.1 GCA_030856585.1 Gemmatimonadota bacterium
ACTCGTAGGACCACCCCCCACGCATCAGCGGTACTTCGCAGCACCATGGCGTCGAGGCTCTGCCTCGACCTCGCATCAGGATTTACGATGAGCCGCCGCTCCGGCCCTGCCGGCGTCAGCCCCTCGCCTGCCGCGATGAGTGTGCTCACCTCCCATCCAGAGGAACGCCTGCGTATGACGCACACCTTTCAGTCGGCCTGCCGAACGGCCCGACTTCGACCGCTGCTCCTGGCAGCGATCGCGTTCGGCATCGGCGCATGTGACAACTCGGAGCCCACTAACCCCACCGCCCCTGAACCCGACCCGATTGCCTCGATCGATGCCGCTGCCGAGGAGGGCGATGCCCTCGGTGGATTCGGCTTCGTGGGCGATGACGGCGGTATTGGAGATGAGGAAGGCCCCGCCAACGAGGTGGGCGCCGAGGCCGCGATTCCCGAGGCCGGTGCCATGTCGGTCAGTGGGCTCGCGTCGGCGAACGCGTTCCGCGGTGGCATTCCTTTCGGCACCTTCCATCTTCCCAAGACTCTCTACGGCAAGACCTACACGGGGTCGCTGGCCAACATCTCCCGATGGGAGCTTATTGCCTACCTCGAGACGGCTCGGAAGACCGGGACCAAAGTCATCGTGGCCTTCTCGGGCAACGAGAAGCATTTCAGGACCAGGGGTGGTGCGTTCAGCCTGACGATGTGGAAGCAGCGGGTGAACCGCTATAAGGGCGTCAACCTGACCCCGTACATCAAGGACGGCACGCTCATGGGCCACTACCTGATCGATGAACCGCACGATAAGGCCAACTGGGCTGGCCGAACCATCCCGCTGTCCACGATCGACGAGATGGCCAAGTACAGTAAGCAGCTTTTCCCGGGCTTACCCACCGTCGCCCGGGCTTGGCCCAAGTTCCTCAAGGGCCACAGGTACCGCTACCTGGATGCGGCCTGGGCGCAATATTCCGACCGCTTCGGCTCGGTCTCGACTTTCATGAAGAACAATGTTCGAGACGCCAAGGCGAGCGGCCTGGCCCTGGTCATCGGCATGAACCAGCTCGCCGGCGGGAGCCGGAGCGGCCTCAAGGGCTTCTACCCGGGCAAGTATGCCATGAGCGCGAGCCAGCTGAAGTCATGGGGTTCGGCGATGCTGGAGGATTCCTATCCCTGCGCGTTTCTCAGCTGGCAGTACAATGCCAGGTACATGAGCCGCTCCGACGTCAGGTCTGCCATGGCTTCGCTGGCGAATAAGGCTCGCTCCAAGGCCACGAAGTCATGCAAGGGAGGCAAGGCGGCCGCCTCCGCCGGGGGTGGGAGCAGCCCGGAGAGGCCCTCACCCAGGACCGGCGGAACCGGCTCGGGCGGCGGGTCGTCGTCTATCAGCCTGAAGGTCGGCGCCCGGGCCAGGAGCGGCAAGCACTACATGACTCTCGACTGGAGCGGCCTGAAGGGATCGTCGGTGGATGTCTATCGCAACGGCGACCGCGTCATCGTCACCCGGAACGACCGCCACTACGTGAACGTGCGCCGCTTCAGCGGCCGCGCCACTTACGCGTACAAGGTCTGCCAGAAGGGAACCAGGACCTGCTCGCGCTCGGTCTCGGTGAGCCTCAAGTAACGTCGTACTCCGCCCGAGAAAGGAGCCCCGTGCGCGTGCACGGGGCTTTTTCTTGACCGACCAGGAATGTGACACTGTGAAAAGTTCGGGGATTGACAAATCTGACCTGCGTCACGATAGTTGACCCGTCGCGAGCACGGTATAACGAGATGGCCCCATTCGGGTGGCCATTCCATCGCGTCCTGGGCTTCTAGCCAAAGTAGTCTCAGTAACACCCCCCCTCTGCATACAAAATTCCGGGTTCTAGGCTAACTGCCTACCCCACGTCAGGAACAACGACGAGCCGCCGTTTTCCGGCCTTGCCGGCGTCGGCCCCTCGCCTGCCGTGATCACTACGACCTCCAATTGATGGAGAGAGGATTCCTTTGCGTATGACGCACACCTTTAAGCTGGCTCGGCGAACCGCTCGGTTCCGAGCCCCGATGTTTGTAGGCCTGCTTGCCCTGGCCTTTGGCGCCTGTGACAGCGCCAACAATGTCACCAACCCCAGCACCGAGGGGCTCAGCGACCCGACCGTCGCAGCCGATTCCCTCGCCCCGCTCGATTCCAGCGCCGTGGAAGGCAGCCTTGCGGATTCGCTGGCCCGGGAAGATTCCCTGGCCCAAGC
>JALYPB010000247.1 GCA_030856585.1 Gemmatimonadota bacterium
GATGGCGGCTGGCGCCGCACTTTTACCAGCGCCACCCGGGCGAGTCGCACGTACTCCGATGTCGGGTGGGCCGGCGCGTGGATATCCAGCCGCTCGTCCGCCAGCCCCAGGGCGGCGTCGAGTGCCCGCCAGACCCGGCCATCGAACGCCGGCTCGTCTATCAGGCCGAGACACGCCTGACGCAAGGCGACGAGGTGACCGGCCAGGTTGCCGCTGTCCACCGTGGAGACGTAGGCCGGCTCCAGCACGGTCAGCTTTTCCAGCTCGTACCAGTTGTAGAAGTGTCCGTTGAAGCGCCGCATCCGCTCCAGCGACCGGAAGGCCAGCTCGATCCGCCGGGTCATCTCGTCGAGAGTGATGAAGCCCAGGTCCCAGGCGCTCGTGGTGGCCAGCAGCTGGAGACCGATGTTGGTGGGCGAGGTCCGCATCGCCACCACCGGCTCCGGATCCTCCTGAAAGTTGTCGGGCGCCAGCCACTGGGTCTCTTCGGTGACGAAGCGGTCGAAGAAGCGCCAGTGCAGCAGCGCGTAGCGGAGGCCGAGTCGGCGGCTCTCTTCCGGCAGCCGGTGCTCGCGGCGGAGCGCGGGCTTGCCCAGCGCATGGGCGATGGCGGGCGAGGTGATCCAGATCAGGATGAGCGGCAGCACCGCCACCGCGATCTGCCAGGGAGGGGCGGCGGCGTCGGGCTCGGCCACCGCGCGCCAGAGCACCGCTCCCAGAATAGCGGCCGCGAGTACCACCGCCGGCCACATGTTGCGCCAGACGATGCGGGGGGAGCCGGACATGCCCCGCTCGGTCTGAGATGCGGTCTGCCACTCGAGCAGGTGTCGCCGCGACACCAGCATCCGCCACATGGTGCGGATGATCCCGTCGGCCGAGACCCAGGCCTGGTGGGGGAGGAAGATGACGGTGAGCGCGATCTGCTGGAGGCTGACGGCAAAGTCCCGGCCCACCGCCGCGTAGTAGGCGCGCCAGGACTTGTCGAGCGGCGGCCGCAGTACGGCGAGCAGCAGCGAGACGATCCAGGGAGCGGAGATGGCGCCGAGGCCGAGCAGGGTCCAGCGGATCGGCGAGCCAGGCAGCAGCAGCCAGCCGCCGACGAGGAAGACCAGTTGGGCCATCTCGACCGTGCTGCGGCGCAGGTTGTCGAGAATCTTCCACTGGGACAGGAGCGACAGCCGGTTCGGGTCACCGCCCTCCGCGCCCGGCACTCGTCGGGTGAGCCAGGGGAGCAGCTGCCAGTCGCCCCTGATCCAGCGGTGCTTCCGCCGGGTGAACGTCAGATAGCGGGTGGGGTAGTCGTCGTAGACGATGACGTCGGTGGCCAGGCCGGCCCGGGCGTAGCTCCCCTCGATCAGGTCGTGCGATAGCAGCGAGTTCTCGGGGAATCGGCCGTGCGTTGCCCGCTCGAACGCCTCGACCTCGTACACGCCCTTGCCGGTGAAGCTCCCCTCGCCATAGAGATCTTGATAGACGTCGGAGACCGCGGTGGTGTACGGGTCCACCCCGGGATGTCCCGACTGGATCGACGCGAAGATCGACCGGTTGGCGCTCGGCAGCGAGACGCCGACCCGCGGCTGGAGGATGCCGTAGCCCCGCACCACTCGTCCGACGCTCGGGTCGTAGACCGCGCGGTTGAGCGGATGGGCCAGCGCGCCGACCAGGAGCGGAGCCGCGTCGGGCGGGAGCACGGTATCGGAGTCGAGCGTGATCACATAGCGCACGCTCTTGATCGGCTCCACATCGCCCACTATCACCGAGAAGGCGCCGTCGCCCTTGCCCAGCACGAAGCGATTGAACTCCGCCAGCTTGCCCCGCTTCCGCTCCCAGCCCATCCAGACGCCCTCGTGCGGGTTCCAGTAGCGGGGGCGGTGGAAGAGATAGAAGGCGTCCTCCTTGCCGGCACCATAGCGGGCGTTGAGCGCCTTTACTCCCTCGACGGCGGCCTCGACAATGGCGCCATCGTCCTCCCGGGTCTCGGTGGGCGAATCGGTGAAGTCGCTCAGCACGGCGAAGTGGAGGTGCGCCTCCCGGTTGGCCAGGAACTGAACCTCCAGGTTCTCCAGCGCCTCACGCACCGCGTCCACGCTGCCGAATAGCGTCGGGATCACCACCGCAGTGCGGAGCTCGGGCGGTACGCCGTGCTCGTGCAGGTCGAGCTTGGGCAGCGTGCGAGGCGGAAGGAACGCGGTGACCAGCTGGTTCACCACGTTGACGGCGATGTCGTTGGCCAGGACCAGGCCCAGCAGGATCACCGCGACCCACGCCGCCCGGGCCTCAGTGCCGCCGAGCAGCAGCACTGCGCCGAGGGCACCGAGTGTGGTCAGGGCGACACCACCGACGAACACGATGTTCGGGTGGCGCCGCACCCAGCGGTAGATCGCCTCGCTGAACGAGGCCCGGTAGCCGGTGTCGCGCTCGAGCTCGGCCAGCCCGTCGTCGATCAGATAGTACCCCACATGGTCGGTCCTGCTGTCCCGCTGTCCTGCTGTCCCGCGTTCTTGCGCGCCTGCACGCGCCAGCTCGATCGCACGGCGGGCGACGGACTCCTCCGGCCGGCTGGTTCGCCGGGCAATCCGCTCCACCGCGTGGCGGTACTCGTCCCGGGTGGCAAACGTCATCTGGCTGTAGAAGCCGGAGGGGTCTTCCTTCAGGACGAACTCGACCCGGCTCTGGTCCTCCACGAAGCTGCGCCACTCCATCATTCCGATGGCGCGAAGGCTGGTGATGCTGTTGGCCATCACCACCTGGGTCAGCGCGAGCCGCTGAGTGGAACGAGCGGTGGCCTCCTCCCCGCTCAGCGCCTCGTCGGCAATCCACTGCTCCAGCCGCACCACGGCCGGCAGCGCGCCGCCCTCGACCCGGAGCTGGTGCAGGAAACGGGAGACGAAGGTCGGGGTGAGCGGGGGCGGATTGGAGGCGAACCGGTCCAACTCGAGGTCGAGCGCTCCGTCTCCGGCGTCGGCGGCCGCGGCGATGCTCTGGGCCGCCTTGTCTGCGGCCTCCAGCTCGTCGAGCCGGCCAACCGTCCTGAGCGCCATCCGGCGCACGTTCTCGATCAGGCCCAGCCGGAGCATGGCCGGCACGGCCCAGAGCTCGCCGATCGTGAGGGTGGAGACCTGCTGGAATGCCTGGACGAAGTTGGTGACGTTGTGGATGTCGACCCGGCCTTCGCTGTGGCCGATCAGGGTGATGGCCAGCTCGTAGACCCGGGGATAGCCGGCCAGCGCGCCGGAGGCCAGCTCGGGGAGCTCGCGGTAGTAGCCGCTGGGGAGGCTCTCCCGAACCTCACCGATGTGCTCCTGGACCACGTGATAGTTGTCCAGCAGCCACTCGCCGGCGGGACCCACATCGGCGCCGGCATCAGAGGCGCCGAGCCGCTTGTGAGCCTCCTCCAGCAGCTTGCGGGTGTCGTTGAGCCGGGCGAGGAGCGGGGTGCGCCGCGCGGCACGCTGAACCGCGATCCGCTGGCTCGCCGCCACCTCCTGCGCCCGCTCGGCCAGGTGCTCGGCGCCGAGGAGCTCGCCCCGGATGGGCCCGGCAAGGCGGTCCTCGCGGGCATCCGTCCGGATGAAGGGCATGACGAAGGAGAAAGAGCGGCGAAGCTTCGGCGGCTTTATGGAAACGATGGTACGGCCTCAGGGGTGTGGTGGGCTGCTGGCTATTGGCTATTGGCTATTGGCTATTAGCTATAAGCTAATGCCGACCTCCCTCTTTGCAGCCGCCATAGGCTTCGTGGCCGGCCTCCGTTCCCTCACGGCGCCAGCCGCGGTCAGCTGGGCGGCGCAAGTGGGGTGGCTGGATCTGCACGGCTCCCCTCTGGCGTTCATGGGGTCGACCGCGGCGGTCGCGATACTCTCGATTCTGGCATTGGCCGAATACGTGGCCGACCTGCTGCCCCAGACCCCTAGCCGCACCCAGCCGGGACCGCTGATGGCACGGATCGTCATGGGCGGGTTGTCGGCAGCCTGCCTCAGCGTATCGGCCGGGTCGTCTGTACTGCTGGGCGCCGTGGTGGGCGGGAT
>JALYPB010000269.1 GCA_030856585.1 Gemmatimonadota bacterium
CTACGGATCGCTGCCACCCGCGCGAGCGCAACCGCCGACGAGTCACGAGTCGGGAGCGTGCCGAGCAGCTCGGCGTCCGACATCCGGCCACTGACGGGAAACGACTGGAGCGCAGGGGGAACCTGACCCGACGGGCCCGGCAGCCGAAGGAGGGTTGCGTACAGCGCAGCGGCCCAGCGGTCCTGAGCCGGCAGCTGGAGCTCGAAGGATGGCATTGCCGTACCCACAACCCCGATGGTGATACGGCGGTAATAATCGAGCGGCGACTGATCCATCAATGCGTCGCCGAGGGAGAGATTGGTAGGCTTGGGGTCCATGCCGGCCGCGGCCTGTCCGTCTCCCCGGCCCAATGCGCCATGACAGCTGGCGCAGTTGGCCTGATAGACCTCCGCCCCGCGCGCCAGCGAAGGTGTCTGAGCCGGCAGCTCGTCCAGGCTTACCCCCGACCGTCTGGACAGCGCTGTGGTCAGCCGGCGAACCCGAACGTCGACGGAGTCCGGCGACGCTACGTTGCCGACCAACTTGATGATCGAATCGATCTCGGCCAGGGCGCCGCGGCTGAGCTCAGCCGGAAGTGCCTGAGCCGAGCGCCGGGATTCCTTCAGGAACAACCTGGCCTCGTCGACCTCGGCCTGCGACACGACCCGCCCACCCACAATTCCAACCCGGTACTCCTGCGCGGCCAGCTGGGCCGTAGCCGCAAGCCGCCGCACCAGTGGGGCGGGATCAGTCGGGGAAGTCGTCTGTTGGGGGGCACTGAGGAGACTTGCCCCGAGTAGGAGGGCGACTCCACCGATGAGAACCATTATCATCCAGTTTTAATATCGACCAGGTCAAAGTAGAGTGTCCTGGTCGGAATTGAAAGAGGGTGGATCTTAAGGCGCTTCGACGATCGCGATAGCGCCGGCCGAGGTGGCCGAGTGGGTGAGAGAAACCTGAATTCGGAGCCCGCCGCTTTCATCGGACAGACGCGCCGCCAAGCCGTGGAGGGCTATTGCGGGCTTCCCTTCCTTGTCGCGGGAAACCTCGATCTCCCGCCAGCCGATTGCCCGAGCGCCATCGAGTGCCTGCATCGCCTTGTAGACCGCCTCCTTCGCCGCGATCCGGGCGGCGGCATGCCCGGTAGCATCCGGCCGGGTAGCCAGGTAGTCCCGCTCCCCAGCCGAGAAGAATCGGGTCATCGCCTGCTCCCCCTTACGCGCCAGCAGCGTTCGTACCCGCTCCAGGTCGATCAGGTCTATCCCGACGCCTATGACGGTCACAGACGAGACCACCACAGCTCCGCCAGCGGGCGCAGCGGAGACGGGACGGGCAGGTACCCGCCCAGCACCAGTCCCAGGTAGGTGGCCGCCGCCAGCACCGACGCGCTGATGATCCAGAGCAACCGGGTGGGCCGCCGCCACGCCCGTGCCCTGTCAATCTCCGATTTCCACCGGTCCTGCTCCGCTCGCGCGCCGGCTGCCAGCGCCAGCCAGGCCGCCTCCAGGCGTCGAGCCGCCCCAGCCAGAGCGCGTTGCCACTCCTCCTGTCCGGCCCACCCGCGAGTGCCTGCGGCCGACGCACCGGGCACCGTCTGTTCCAGCGCATCGAGCGCGCTCACGAATCCGGCGCCACCGCTGCCCAGGCGTGAAGTTATCGCACGGATATCCTCGGTCTTGATCCTGAAATCCTCGAGCTGTCGCGCGGGGAGCCGCGACTCGCTGGCAGCCTCGTTCAGCTTCGCATTTGCCGCCTCGGCAAGCCGCTCGGCGGCGGCGGCTACAGCTCGCTCCCAGAGATCGAGCCAGGCAACGCGGGACAGGGAAGCGATGGCGCCCTGCCTGTCGCCGGACGCCGCGAATGAGCGCGCGGCGCCAGCAAGCTCGAAGATCCCGGTGACCAGGTTGAGACGGATATCATCCAGAACCAGATCGAGGGAGCCGCGGTCGCCGCGTACCTGGGGCGGATCTACCAGCCGGCCTAGAGAGGGGCCCAGCTCCGGAACCTGCCAGACCTCAGTCGAGGTGGGAGGCAAGGATGGCCTCGAGGACCCGGTCAGTGTCGCTCAGATCCTCGAACGCCGCGTGTGGTCCGCAGGCCATGAGGTCGGCCACGGAATACGCGCCGGTAGCGACCGCAACCGCGCGTGCGGCGATGTCGGCGCCGCAGGCGATATCGGCCGGCGTGTCGCCGATGATGACCACCTCCGGGCCGGCTGGAACCCGGCCGAAGTATGGTTCCGCCCGCCGTGCGGCAATCGAGGGTAGATCGGGCCGGTGGGCCGCGTCGGAACCGTAGGCGCCCACCTTAAAGCGGGCCGGATCGAGTCCCGCCGCCTTCAACTTGAGCGCCGCACCCTGGACCATGTTCCCGGTCAGCAGGCCGAGGACCACGCCCGCCTCCTGCTCCAGACGATCGAGGAGGGGGAGGACGCCAGGCATGAGGGTCGTTCTGGTGGCAGGTTGCCGAAGCTCGTGCTGGAGCAGAGCGACGTAGCGGGAACAGAGCGCCTGGACCCGCTCGGACCCGTGCGGGCCAGGGTGGCCCGCTGCCTCGAGTAGCTCGGTCACGATCTGGGGATCGGTCTTGCCGTCGAAGCGTACCTCCTGCATGACCGCTACGTGACCAACTTCTTCGGTGATCGCCGCCATGATTGCCCGGCGGCCTGCCCCGGCCGTCAACAGGATAGTTCCGTCGATGTCGAAGAGGACGAGTCTGCGCCGAGCTGCCATCACCTCTGCTCCAGCCGGCGCACCGCAACCAGCCGCGGTCTCAGAACGGCGGCTCGGGTTCCGGGAAGCCAGGGCTCCGCCAGCGTCCCGCCGCAGGCGAGGGTCGAGTGGATCAAGGTGTCGGCATCACCGGCGAAAGCGACGTGAGTGATGCCACTGCCGATCTCTCCGCTGAAGAAGAGCAGGTCGCCCGGACGGACTGAGTCGGGTGAGACCGCATCGCCGTGGATGACCTGCTGCGACGAGTCCCGGGGGAGAGTCACGCCCCGGGCCGCGAACGTCGTCTGGACCAGGCCGGAGCAATCCACCCCCCACGGGGTTACGCCGCCCCACTGATAAGGACTGCCCATGAAATGCTCGAACGCCCAGCGCTCGGGCGCCTTGGCCCTGGCCCCGGCCGTCACATCGCTCATCCGCCGGACGCTGCCCTGGGTAATGCGCCCGCGACGTCCATCGGGCAGCGCCACAGAATCCTGATCGAGTACGACGCGAGCCCGCAAAGGCAGCGACACATGCACCCCGCCGATCCGCATTGTAGCGCCCTCACTCCAGGCCTCGGCACGAGAGCGCCAGTCCTCCGCCACCTGATCCTCGACCTCGCGCAGGTAGCCGGCGTTGACCCAGCCATCGTAGCCATCGAACTGAGTGCAGACTCGGCGCCAGTCACCCGCATGATCCGTGACAGTGGCGGTCTCGCCCAGCACCAGTTGGGTCACCTGTTCTGCGCGAACCCGGGGCTCGGCTAGAACGGGAGCGATGGCGGCTTGGGTTATGGCAGCGGGCATGAGAAACTCCGGAATCAGGCGCCCTTCTCCGGCGCGGCGCTGGCGGCGCACTCGCGGCAAAGGGTGACTCCGCGGAAGGTGCAGATCACGCAGATGAAGGTGCCGCAGTTGGCGCAGGGATATCCCTCAGATGCACGCTCCTCCTGCCCGCAGGCGCGGCACTCCATGGCGTCATGCTCTTTTAGCGTCATGCGACGATGCTGTAGCGCTTGATCTTGTTGATCAGCGTGGCTCTCGAGATCCCGAGCTCGATGGCGGCGCGGGTTCGATTCCCGGTGTGATGTTTCAGGGTACGCTCGATGTGCTGTCTCTCCAGGTCCTCAAGGCTCAGCGGCGTGTGCCTCCGGTCTCCGACTCCCGCCCGCGCGCGGAATTCGCCCGGAAGATGCTCGACGCTCACCGCCGGCTGACCCCGCCCCAGGATCAGCGCACGCTCCAGCACATTGCGCATCTCCCGTACGTTGCCGGGCCAGGGATAGGTGAGCAGGCGTTCGAGCACCTCACCCGATAGAGAGGCCGGGCCGTCAGGCAGCTCGGAGCGGAGATCGCCCATCAGGCGGGTGATGAGTGCCAGTCGGTCCTCTCGCGACCGGTCGCGCAGCGCGGGCATCGTGAGCGGCATGACGCTCAGGCGATAATACAGGTCCTCCCGAAACCGGCCGCTCTCCACTTCAGCCTGCAGGTTCTTGTTGGTGGCAGCAACCAGCCGCACATCCACCGTGATCTCGCGGGTCCCGCCCAGCCGGCGGAAAGTCTTGGTCTCCAGCACCTTCAGCAGCTTGGGCTGCAATTCGGGAGCCAGATCGCCGATCTCGTCGAGGAAGATCGTTCCGTGGTCCGCAATCTCGAACAGGCCTTGCTTGCGATCCTTGGCATCGGTGAACGCGCCTTTCTCGTGCCCGAACAGCTCGGAGTCGAGAAAGGTGGCGTTGAGACCACCGCAGTTCACTTCCACGAACGGCGCCTTGGTCCGGGGGCTAAGGTCGTGCATCATCCGGGCTACCCACCCCTTGCCTGTGCCGCTCTCTCCGTTCAGCAGCACCGTGGTGCGCTCGCTTTGAGCCAGTAGCCCGACCTGGTGCGCGAAGTCCTGCATGCCGGATGACGTCCCCAGCGACTCGAGCCCATGACCCGGCGCGCTCTGGATCAGCAGTGCCTCGTTGATCCGCCGCAGCTTGGCCTTGTCCGCGACTCTCGCCGTGGCGGCGGCGAGGTGCTCCATGTTCACCGGCTTGGTCAGGAAGTTCTCGGCGCCCAGCTGCATGGCCCGCACTGCGGTTGCCACGTCGGCCTGGCCGGTCAGCAGCACCACCGAGGCGTCGCGGAGGCGCAAGTGTTCCAGAACCTCCATACCGTCCATGCCTGGCAGCGCCAGGTCCAGGATCACGACCTCAGGACGGATCCGGTCGAAGGTGGCCAGGCCCGCCTCACCGCTCAACTCCCGGGTGACCTCGTAGCCGAACCGTTCGAAGTAGTTCCCGATGGCGCGCAAGACGTCGACATCGTCATCGATGAGCAGGACGGAGGCAGCCATTGGAATACCTTGGATCGATAGGACTAGGCGTGGCCCCCCGGCTTGCAATGCTACATCGGCCTGACAGGGAGACCCACCAGAAATTAGTCACTCGGCGCCATTGCACCATGGCTCATTTTGCCGCCGGCACCATGACTTGGATGGCCCCTGGAACCACACTGGCTGTAAAGGGTGTTTCCCCACCGGGCTCCCCATCGAGCTGGACCGGCTGGACGGGGTCGGTCTCGACCCGAACCTCCCGTCCCCGGGCATGCCCCACATAGCCGGCATCTCCCAGGGCACCGGGCGTCACCCGCAGGAGCTCCCATACAGCCTGCACACTCTGGGAGAAGCTGTTCGCCCGGATCACCACTATATCCAGCAGGCCATCGTCGGGGGTAATTCCGGGCCCGAGCCTGACGAAAGGCGGGATGACCTCGCCGCAGTTGGCCACCAGGACCATGGCGGCGTTGGCCTCGTATTCCACGCCGTCGATCGTGATCGCGTGCATGGTACTTCGAATGTCCGAGATCAGCCGCAGCGTGGTAGCGACGTAGGCCGCCATTCCCCATCGCTGCTTGTGCACCGCAAGGGTGCCGGCCATGACCCGCGCGTCGTATCCCGCCCCGCAGGCCACCGCGAAATACTGAGCGCCGCTCGGACGCTCCATCCGCCCCAGATCGAAGCGCTTGGGTCGTGCGGTCACCAGCGCTCGGGCAGCCCGCGCGGGCGAAGCAGGGATTCGCAGGTTTCCGGCCAGCAGATTCCCGGTCCCGCCCGGAATGACTCCGAGCGCCACATCGGTGCCCACCAGCGCCGCCGCAGCCTGCATCGTGGTACCATCTCCGCCGAACACCGCGACCACATCCACACCCTCAGCGACCCCATACGCTGCCAGAAGTCGAGCATCGCCGGGGCCTCCGGTTGCCAGCACTTCAGCCTGCCACCCCGCGCTCTTCAGCGTGCTCATGACAGCATTGACCGCCAGCGGGTCGGTCCGCGCCGCCGCTGGGTTGGTGATCAGCAACGCCCGGGTCACCCTAGAACTCCCGTTCCCAGCGGATGTCGGAGCCGATCTGATATGG
>JALYPB010000270.1 GCA_030856585.1 Gemmatimonadota bacterium
ACATATCACCGCGGCCAAGTCAGGTGGACACCATGGGGCCGGCGTCTTCGTCGCCCTGGCGACCATCGCTGTGGTCGCGATAGCCGCATGGTTCGCGCTGCCCGGCTTTCAGTCGATTGTGGAGCGAAGAGCGGTGTCGAAACCGGCCGCAGCCCCCCGGCCGGTGCGGCGGGCGCCAGTTGCTCCGGTGTCGCCATCATCGGTGGTGAAGACGCGGGCGACCGGAAAGCTGAGGGCAGTCCAATACGCCTTGCTCAAGGTGGATTCGGACCCCCGGGGCCTGTTGTTCGTGGATGGCCTCAAAGTCGGCCTCACACCCATTTCCAACCACCGCCTCACGCTGGGGACTCATCGCCTGCGAATCGAGCAGAAGGGCTATCAGGCTGTTACCGAGACCATCGTGGTCAAGGGGACCGGGCCAGTCACCCGCCGCTACAATCTCCAGCGGCGACGAGTCCGCTAGCGCCAAACCGGGGCACAGGCCTTGCTCGTTCGCTCCACGCAGATGGTGTAAATCCGCCCCAATTCACGACCTTGGGCTAAAGGCCGGGCCCCTTTCGGCCGCTCCGCTCGCGGAGTCCGCCCGAAGGTGCCGGGATTTACCAGAGTTATCTCCGATCAGAGGCGCCTGGCTACTTGCTTACTGCCACGAGAAGGATCCAGCAGGCCTGGCCCGGACTTCTGGTCCTTGGGCTCGGGGCAGTCCTGCCCGCCTGCTCCGATTCTACCGGCTACGTCGCCCAGGCCTACGTGACGATCAGCGCGGCGAGTCCTGTGGTGCTGCGAGGGGACCAGATCGAGCTCACCGCAAAGCTGTGGAGCCGTACCTCGTTGGGGGACTCGACCGAGGTCCGAAATGCCGAGCTGGTGTGGTCCACCGACGATCCCACATTGGCAACCGTGACTGCCAAAGACAACAACACCACCATCGCCACCGGGGTGAATTCAGGAATAGTTCAGATCCGCGCCGTAGCCACCGGCTTCCAGGGCTCCGCCGCCGCGACCTTCCCGCTCCGCGTCTCCAACCCGCTCGAAATCGACAGCGTGCGACCCACGACGGTGCGCTACGGTGAGAAGATCACCCTGTACGGGGTGGGCGTGAATACGCTGTTCCTCGCCACCCTTCAAGGGGCCACGCTTTTCCCCGACACCTTCTCGGTTGCCGCGGGTGCAGGCGGCATCGGCCAGTTCAGCTTCTGGGTTCCACCCCCGGCAACGAGCGGGCAGGTCCTGGTACTGGGCCCCGGTCAGTTCATCGTTGCTCCAGATTCGACTGCGGTGGTGGAGGAAGACCTGTACGAGCCGAACGAGATCGCGCCGCACTCCATCGACCTGAGCGCCGGACCGTTCCCAGCGATCCCGGCTGTCCTCTTCTACAACCCCGCCCTTGCATTCGAGGCTCTCAGCCGGGACGATACGCTGGGAATCGACTGGTATCGTTTGACCGGCATCACGGGTGGGCGCGATCTGAGCCTCATCCTCAAGGCGCCCTCGTCCAGGAACGCCCACCTCACGTTCCTGGCCTCAACGGTGAACGATGCGGATTCGGTGGCCACGCCCGGTTGGACCATCGGATCGGGCCTGTACTACTGCAAGGACCACGCGTTCAAGGTCGACGAGCAGCGGGCCGATTCACTGATCGTGGCTCTCAGGAATGTTCCTGCGGGCTCGATGGATCTCGTCTCCCTCTACTCTGTGTCCGGCCGGTACGGGTTCATCGTGGTGGACGGCTACCTGACCACTAATCCCGCTATCGGAGCAGATGGATTCGAGGAAAACGACAACTGCGAGTTTGCCGATCGGAACTTTGCCGACCCGGTGACCCGGGTTGATCTTGCCACTCCGTTTTCGAATGCACTGACCATCGACAACCCCCACGACGTCGACTGGATTCGGTTCAGGGTGCCTGGCCCCCTGCCCAAGTTGGTGACTTTCAAGACCGCCCCGCCGGCCGGAGTGCAGGGAAACAAGGCAGGCGACATCGACCTCTACGTCCTCGGCATCCCTGTCGCAGGTGCACCACTCGATGAGCGTGGGTCGTCGTCCACCCAGGGCTCGGACGAGTCGCTGACTCTCACGCTCGACCCGGGGGAGTACTACATGGTGGTGACGGACTTTGCGGGAACTCCGATCCGTTACTCGCTCTGCGCCGCCGTGGGCATTACCTGTCCCATGCCAACGGGCTTCAGCATCTCCTCCCAGCCTGCGGCGTCACGTCGACCCATGCAGCCCCGTCGGGGTCGCCTCCGGTGAACGAGTGCGTCAGGTGCCACACGCCTCTGCCAGTAGATGGCCGGTTCTGCGCCAACTGCGGCACCCCGGCCAGCGTGCTCGGGCACGTTTGCGCCCCGGACCCCACTGCCGAGTTACAGGAACGGCTGGGTCGCACCCTGGCGGGCCGCTACGAGATCACGCGGCTTCTGGGTCGCGGCGGCATGGCGGTCGTGTTCCTGGCCCAGGACCTGACATTGGAGCGGCAGGTGGCGATCAAGGTGCTGCCACCAGAGATGGCTCACGATCCCAAGCTGATTCCTCGCTTCCAGCAGGAGGCCAAGACCGCGGCCAAGCTCGACCATCCCAACATCATTCCGATCTACCGGGTCGAGAGCGAGGCCGGGCTGGTCTACTTCGTGATGAAGTACGTCACCGGTCGCTCGCTGGAGGAGCTGCTGGAGAAGGGCCCGCTACCGATCGATCTGGCTCGCCGGGTGCTGCGCGAGGCCGCGCTCGCATTGGGTCACGCCCATCAGCGAGGCATTGTGCATCGTGACGTGAAGCCCGCCAACATCATGCTGGAAACCGATGGCCGCGTGGTCCTCACCGACTTTGGCATCTCGAAGGCTCTCGAAGGCGGGTCGGGTTTCACCGGTACCGGCACGATCATCGGCACCCCGCATTACATGGCGCCGGAGCAGGCCAAGGGGCTCGAGGTCGACGGGCGAGCCGACCAGTACGCTCTGGCCATCGTTGGCCACCAGATCCTGACCGGCAAGCAGCCCTTCGACGGATCGGCCCACAGCATCCTCTATAAGCAGGTCTTCGAGCCACCCCCACCGATGCTGGCAATCCGGCCCGATGTGCCGCGCGACATCAGCTCGGCCCTGGAACGGGCACTCTCCAAGGAACCGGGGCAGCGCTTCCCCACGATGGAGGAGTTCGCCACGGCCCTGACTTCGGAGCGCCGCTCGGCCCGCACCCTCGTCAGCGCACCGGTCAAGCCGCTGGCCGATGGTGGCGCAGCGGCAATCAAGCCGAAGCGCTCCCGCGCCGTGGCCCGACGCAGCGTTATCGCGCTGGCCCTCTGTGGAATGGTTGGAGCAGTAGCCTGGGCCGGCCTGCGTGAACCGGCGGAGCCGTCCGAACCGCCCGCACAGCCGCCGACAGCCCAGACTATTGTGCCCCCGGTCGAGCGTAGTCAGCCTGTGCCCGCCGGCGCGCAGCCCCAGCGGGTGGAGCCGCCCCCGGGTCGCCTTCAACCGGCGATCAAGGAGCGGCGCGGGCCCCCGCGAAGCCCAAGCCCGTCAGAGTAGAAAACGCCTACCTGACGGTAGCGTCGGAGCCCTGGGGCACTCTCTACCTGGATGACGTGGAGATCGGACCCACTCCGGTGGCCGACTACCCATTGCAACCGGGCAAGTTCCGGCTCCGGATCGAGCAGGAAGGCTATCAGGCCAAGACTGAGGTTCTAGTCGTGACGGGTCCCAACCCGATCCGGCGCCGATACAGCCTCGAGCCGATCGCTCCGCAATGACCCGAAGCTTCATGCTGGCGTTTGGGGCGGCCCTCGCCATCCCCCTCAGTGCTCTGGGCTCACCGCTCACGGCCCAGGAGAACCCGACCCTGCGCCGGGCCAGCCAGGCCTACAGCAGTCTCTCCTATGTCGAAGCGATCGCCCTGGCCCGCAAGGCCTCCAGAGAGCGGCTGAGTCCGGCCGACCAGGCCCGGTACTATGAGTTACTCGGTTTCGCTTACGCCTCCCTCGATAGCACCCGGCAGGCCACCGAGGCATTCAAACAGGTCCTGATGCTGAACCCCGACCGGGGCCTGGACGCCACGCGGATATCGCCCAAAATCACCAGCTCCTTCGCTTTGGCTCTTGCTCAAGTCCTGGTGCTGAGAGAAGTGAAAGTGGACTCGACGGAGTTCGTCGCCGGCGTCGGGTCTCTGCCAATCCGCTTCCACGTGACCCGTACCGCCCGGCTGCGCACCAGGATCGTTGGGCCCAGCGGTCAAATGACCGTGGACTCCGCGTTGGGTGAAGGAGCGGTAAGCCTGGCTTGGAACGGGCTGTTGGCCAATGGTCTTCCACCGGAAAGCGGCACGTACCGGGTGATGATCGAGGCCACTGCCGGCCGGGACAGCTACGCCAGCGCGGTAACGCTCTGGGTCGAAGCAGGAGCGGTAGACACGCTACCCCACCTCACCGGCCTGCCAGGATATGACCTGCTGCCGGAGACAGTGATGCCCGCACGGAGCTGGAAGCCGGTGGGCCTGGCACTCATGGCGACATCCCTGGCCCTGGGTGGGAGCCTGGCGCTGGAAAGCTCGAAGTTGGGGGGCGGCGGCCGCAGGGAAATACTGACGATCGGGGCCGGCGCCGCGTTGGTCGGGGTGCTGGCGACGCTCAAGAAACCTGCTCCGGCGCCTGCCCACGCAAACATCCTCTACAATAGCCTTGTGCGCGAGCAGCTAACCCGCCGTAACGCTGAGATCGCGGCGGAGAACGCCACGCGCCGGCGTCAGGTGAAGCTCGGTATCATCCCCCAGCCTGCAGCCGAGGGCAAATCGTGAGGCTCGCCTGGTTGACCATGGGGCTCGTCGTTATCACCGGCACGCC
>JALYPB010000273.1 GCA_030856585.1 Gemmatimonadota bacterium
CGCCCAGTGCATCCGATGCGTTGGTGATGAGATTCATCACGATTTGGCGGATCTGGGTGGGGTCCGCGCTCACCGCCGGGAGTGTCGGGGAGAGCTCCCAGGCCAGGGTCGCCTGCTTGGAGATACCGGTGCGCAGCAGAGTGGCCATCTCTCTCACCTCAGTGGAGAGATCGAGATGGCGGACGACAAAAGCCCCCTTGCCGGAGTAGGCCAGGAGCTGCCGGGTCAGATCGGCGGCACGGAGAGTGGCCCTTACCACCTCCTCGATCGGCTCCCGGGCCAGCGATTTTCTACTCAGGTTGCTCAGCGCGATGTCGGCGTTTCCCAGGACGACGTGGAGCAGATTGTTGAAGTCGTGGGCGATCCCCCCTGCCAGCACGCCGATGCTTTCGAGCTTCTGCACGTGGCGGGACTGGGCCTCGCTGAACTCGGCGGCGCGGCGGGCGCTCTGTTCCTTGTCCACCAGCTCCCCGGCCAGGCGGTGAGCGTCGCTCAGGTCGGCGGTGCGGGCCGCCACCTTGGATTCCAGCTCGGTATTGAGGGCGCGAATCTGCCGGGCCATCTGCTCTCGCTCGGTGACGTTGCGAATCAGCCAGCGGATTGAGCGTGGCTCGCCCTCCCGAGTCTGCGCGACAGAGTACGTGAGCTCGGCATCAAGCGTTCCACCTTCCCTGGGCTGCAGCTTGAACGCGGCCGTGTGGGACTCTGCCCCGGTCCCCAGCTCAGTCAGGAGTGAGCGAAAACGCCCGCGGTCCTCGGTGGCGATGTACGCGGCTAGCGCCTTGCCGGCGAGAAAGGTTGGCGGCACGTTGAGGAGTCGGGCGGCGCTCCGATTAGCGTGGCGCACAATACCGCTCGGGTCGGTTACCAGGTACGCGCCCGGCGCAAAATCAAATAGTTCCTGGTAGCGCCGCTGTTCCTGATCGAGCTCGACATGGGTAGCCGACAGCTCCTCGTTCTGATGCCGCAGCTCCTCCTCAGCAACCCGGAGCTCCTCGAGGGCCACCTTGAGATCTTCTACAGTTTCGCCCGAGGCCAAGTCCCCGGTAGAGCTCAGCGCGCTCAGACGGGCCTGCATGGCCTGGATCCGGTCGGCGTGCTCTTCCCGGTTCACCGTTCTCCCTCCCCGTGGGATGGGTCGTTAGTCCTGCCATCGGTCTCTTCCATCAGCAGGATGACGCCCTGGGGGTCCCCACCATTGGGATTCGCCAGCCGGGTGCAGGTCACCTTGACCCGCATCGGCTTGCCTCGCCGGTTGGCGTCCAGTACCACTTCCGTGAACTCCTCTTCGCTGTCGCTTGCCAGACTAGCCCGGATCGGGGCCTTCAGCTGCTCCACTGGCAAGCCTATGTCGAGATTCAGAAAATTCCTGCTCTGCGCCTCTTCGGTGCGGAGGCCCCACAGGTCCTCCGCCTTGCGGTTCCAGCGCTGAACCCGAAGCTCGCGGTCCAGCAGGACTACCCCGCCACGGAGGCTGGTAAAAATAGACTCAAGAATGACGTTCAGACGGCCGAGATCGTTGCCCCGCTCCTGGATGACCTGATTCATCACCTGAAGGTCCCGGTTAGTGGCCTGGAGCTCTGTATTCATGGTCTCCAACTCTTGGTTGGTGGACTGGAGCTCTTCATTAGTCGTCTCCAACTCCTCCACCGTCGACTGCAGCTCCTCGTTCGTGGTCTCCAGCTCTTCGTTGGTGGATTGCAGCTCCTCCAGAGCGGTTTCCAGCTTTTGGTGGGTACGCTGCACCTCTTCCTGGAGGCGGTGCGCTCGGGTTACGTCGGTGAAGATGCAATTGCATCCGAGAAAGCTGCCGTCGGTGTCCGGAATGGGGACGACGAGAAGATCGAAAAAGAGCGTCTGTCCACCCGGCACTTTCCATGCACCCTCCGATTGCGAGATGGGCCGGTGCTCGGCGTAGGCGCGCTGGATGCAGGATCGGAGCTCGAACGGGCGGTAGGACAGCTCCAGATCCTGCAAGGGACGCCCCAGGTCGCGAGTGCTGAGTCCGAACACGGATCGCAGCTCAGCGTTGATCTGCACGACCTTCCCTCCATGATCGACCAGGAGCTCTGCAACAGGAGAGCTATCGGCCGAGGCGTGGCGCAGCCGCTGCACGGCCTCGCCGGGCTCGATCCAGCGCGCCCTGACGACCTCGCCCGCCCGGTCACCGGGGACGCCCGCCGCCTTGGTGAAGATCCGCCGCTTCACATCCACGGGAGCGAATCTGACTGAATGCGTGAGGAGAGTCTCGGACTTTCCGAGGAAGAGAACGCCCCCGTTCAGCAAGGCAAACTGGAAGCGCGCCAGAATCCTGCCCTGCGCTTCGGCATTGAAATACATCAGGCAGTTGCGGCAGATCAGCAGGTTGATGCGTGAGATCGGGGCATCCTGGTTGAGATCGTGGCGACCGAAGATCACACTTCGGCGAAGGTCCTTACTGAAGACGAGGCGATCGTCCTGGCGATCGAAGTACTTCTCCACCAGCGCGGGCGCCACGTCCTCCGTCAGGCGACTGTCGTAGGTTCCATGGCGGGCCTGGCTCAGCGCCTCCTCGTCGACATCGGTGCCGTAAATCTTCACCCTCTCCCGGAACTGTTGCCACCCAAGGGCCTCAGCCAGCAGCATCGCAATGGTGTAGACCTCCTCTCCGGAGGCGCAGCCGGCACTCCAGACCCGGATCGGATCTTTCGCGCGAGTTGCTAGTAGTCCTGGAATGACGTCGCTTGCGATGTATTCCCAGGCCTGGGGATCCCGGAAAAATCTGGTGACGTTGATGAGGATGGTGTTAAAGAGCCGGGTGAACTCGTTGGAGTCCACCTGGAGGTAGTCGAGGTAGTCGGCGAACGATCGCATCCCGACGGTTTGCATGCGGACCTGCACCCGGCGCATGAGCGTGGCGCGCTTGTAGGCGGTGAAATCGAAGCCCCGGCTCTCCTTCAGATACAGAAGGAGGGCCTCGAGCTGCTCCGCCATCTCGGGAGACACATCGGACAATTCAGGATCGGGCACGATTAGCCTCGACCGGTTCACGCAGCCTCGCCGCAGAGTGCCACCAGAGCGGGCGCAATCTGATCCAGCGGAAGGATCTGGTCTACCTGTCCCGCATCGATCGCCGACCTCGGCATGCCGAAAAACTCCGAGGTGGATTCGTCCTGGACGATTACCTGGCCGCCGCCCCGCTTCACGGCCTGGGCGCCGGTGGCTCCATCGTGCCCGGTGCCGGTCAGCACCACCGCCACGGCGCGGGGTCCGAAGCTCGAGGCAATGGATTCGAAAAGCCGGTCGGCGGCGGGACGAACGAAGTGAACCGGCGGCCGGTGGGAAAGGGAGATGGTGCCCTCCGGGTTCACCAGGATGTGCGAGCCAGGCGGAGCGATAAGCACCCCACCGACCTGCAGGCGATCATTGCTGGCTGCCTGCTTCACGGGAAGAGGGGTGCGCCGGCCCAGGATATCGGCGAGATGGCTGGGCCGGGCAGGATCCAGGTGCTGGACCACAACAATGGCGGCGTCCAGGGTGGTCGGAAGCGCGCTCAGGAGCCGGCTCAGGGCGCTCAGGCCCCCAGCCGACGTGGCGATGCCGATCACCGGTTTGGTGAAGGGGCCACTTTCGGCCTTAAGATCGACGGCGCCGGTCACTTACGCCAAAGGGAATAGTCTGCCAAAACCTTTTCTCGCCCAATGCCCGGATTCCAATAATATGAAATAGTGACCCAGAACCTACCATTCATAACCCTGTGAGTGACAAAGCGATGTGACTTCTGCCCATCGGTGAGCGGATCGGTTTTGCTGCGTAGCGGGGCCGGTGGCGTGTCGCTAAGCCTATAGCTATCTTTTTGTTAGAGTATAAACAAGGAGGACCCATGCACACCAAAGCCCTGGCCGCGGACGCCGTGTCTACCGATACCTTTCCTATCAACGGCACCGACTTCGTGGAGTTCTATGTCGGAAACGCCAAGCAGGCCAGCCACTTCTACCGGACCGCGTTCGGTTTTCAGCTGGTTGCCTACCGGGGGCCGGAGACCGGCACCCGCGACCGCGCCACTTATTTGATGCAGCAGAACAAGGTCAGGCTCCTGCTGACCTCGCCGCTCACCCCGGAGCATCCCGCCGCGGCCCACATCGCCCAGCATGGCGACGGCGTGCGCGACATCGCACTCTGGGTGGATGATGCTCGTGAGGCGTTCAAGGTGGCGGTAGAGCGGGGCGCCAAACCGGCCCAGAAGCCCACCGTGCTGCGGGACGACGCGGGAGAAGTGGTGATCGCTGCCATCCACACCTATGGCGATACCATTCACAGCCTGGTGGAGCGCCGGAACTACAAGGGGCTCTTCCTGCCCGGCTTCCAGCCGGTCAGCCCGCGGTACAGTCCCTCACCGGTGGGCCTTCAGTACGTGGACCACTGCGTCGGCAACGTCGAGCTGGGGGCGATGAACACCTGGGTCAGCTTCTACCAGGACGTGATGGGGTTCCGGAACCTCATTTCCTTCGACGACAAGGACATCTCGACCGAGTACTCCTCGCTCATGTCGAAGGTGGTAGCGAGCGGGAACGACCGAATCAAGTTTCCGATCAACGAACCGGCGCAGGGCCGCAAGAAGTCGCAAATCGACGAGTACCTCGACTTCTATCGCGGGCCCGGGGTGCAGCACCTGGCC
>JALYPB010000341.1 GCA_030856585.1 Gemmatimonadota bacterium
GCCCAGCACCGTGAGCTTCTTGACCGTCTTGCCCCGGACAAACGCCATATGGTGGCGCTGCCCGTCACGGTCGACGATGACCTCCAGCCGCTCGCTCAGCGCGTTCACCACCGAGACGCCGACCCCATGCAGACCGCCGGACACCTTGTAGCTGTCCTTGTCGAACTTCCCTCCGGCGTGGAGCATCGTCAGCGCCACCTCGACCGCCGGCATCTTCTCGGTGGGGTGCATGTCCACCGGGATGCCGCGGCCGTTGTCGGACACGGTGATCGAGTTGTCGGCGTGGATCACCACCGAGATGGTGTCGCAGTGTCCGGCGAGGGCCTCGTCGATCGCGTTGTCCACCACCTCATACACCAGGTGGTGGAGCCCGTTCTCGCTGGTGGACCCGATGTACATGCCGGGCCGCTTGCGTACCGCTTCCAGGCCCTTGAGGACCTGGATCGATTCGGCCTTATACTCCTGTTTGCCGCCTGGGGCGGTGGTCGGTTCTTTGGCCATGTCTCCTGTGCGTTTGGGGCTATCGATCCAGCGGACCGGGAATCCAGCGGATCTCCTTGACCCGCCCGGACCGTCCGGCATTCAGCCGGGCCAGGATCCTGGGTGCCATCAGACTCAACTCATTGGCCCACGGCGCGGTGGACACGCGCACCCGAAGCATTCCGTCGGGGGTGATCGACTCCGGCACGGTGACCGCGGCGATCTGAGGCCCGACCAGCTCCGCCCATTCCTCGATGATTCCGGCCTGCTGCACGCGCTTGGTGATGCCGGCCTGCTTGAGGTAGCTGGCCAGGGCGTCTGAAAGCGGGACGGGGATGGTTTTCTTTTTCATTCGCTCAGGATGACACCTTATCTGACTCTTCCACCCTCCATCACCCACACCGGCAAATCCAGATTGGCCGGCAGCTCGTCCCGCCGCGGGCTGGTGATGAAGATCTGGCGGTCGCCGGACTCCAGCAGGCGGGCCGCAAGCCTGCGCTGGCGGTCGCCATCCAGCTCGGCAAATACGTCGTCCAGCAGCAGGGCCGGCTCGGTGTCGCGGGCCCGTCGGAGGCTGGTGAGCTCGATCAGCTTGAGCGCGATCGCGGCGCTGCGCTGCTGCCCGGTCGATCCGTAGTCCCGGAGCCGGCGGCCGTTTACCTCCAGCACGAGGTCGTCCCGATGAGGCCCCACTGTGGTCATGGCCGGGCCCGGTCCTCCGGCAGCGACTCGGTCAGCGCGGTTTCCCAGCCTGCCGCGTCCGCCAGCTCGCGCCTGCCTTTATAGCGCAGACGCGCGTCTCCACTTTCACCCAGGCACTCGAGCTCCGCGGCGAACTGCTCGGCGGCGCTGGCCACCCAGTCGAGACGACAGCCGACCAGCGCGGCCCCCGCGGTTGCGAGAACCCTGTCGAACGCCCGGGCCATCTCGACCAGGCCCTGACGCAAGGCGCTGTTCCGTTGCGCCAGGGCCGCCCGGTAGCCGGTCAGCGCTCGCAGGTAACGCCGATCAGACAGCGAGAGCACCCGATCGAGATACTGCCTCCGCTGGATCGCCGGGCCCGAGGCCAGTCCTACGTCGGCGGGAAGAAACGCCACCGCCAGCCAATGCCCCACCGAATCGGACAGCCGGGCGATCTCTTCGCCGTCGATGGTGATCCGCTTCTTCCGGCCGGAGTAGGTCGCCGCTACCGAGGCAGCCGGCCCGGCGTCGATCTGAAGCTCCACCGAAAAGCCCGCGGGTGATCCGACCACCTGCGCGTCGGCCGCTCCCCGGAAGGAGCGAAACAGTACCGGGTAATAGATCGCTTCCAGGAGATTGGTCTTCCCCTGGGCATTCGCACCCAGCAGGACCAGACCTGGGGACGGCGCCTCGCGGTCGAGGTCGGCGAGGTTTCGGTACCCCCGCGCCACCAGGCGGCGGATACGCACTAGCGAACGTGGATCAGCCGCGACGAGGTACCACCTCGGTTGCCCAGGGCATCGACCCCGTACACCTGGACCTCGAATGTTTCACCCGAATGGCCGAACGTGGTCACTGGTAGCCCAAAGGTGACCGACGTGGTCGCGGGGTTGGGGTGAAACGGGTGAAAGTTCTGATTGCCGCCGATGACCAAAAAAATAGACGCTGTCGACCCCGTCCGGATCGACCGTCCGGCCATTGATGAAAAGGTCGGAGCCGGGAAAGACGGTGGTGTCCGCGCTGTTGGGCTGGTCGATCGTCGTAACCGGCCCCACACCATCGCTGGGGGTCGGAAAGGTGAGCCGCTCGCGCTCGTCACAACCGATCGCCAGCAGCAGCGCGGACCCTGTGGCCAGTCTTCTCCAGCGCATCCCATTGGTGCGGGTCCGGAGGCAGCTCCTTTTCTTCGGCATCGCCAAAAAATAGTCGGCTGATGGACAAAATTGCAGGTGTTCAGACCCCCTTGAAAGCGGGCTTTCGCTTCTCGAGAAAGGCCTTTGTCCCCTCTCGCATATCGTCGGTCGCCGAGAGGAGGCCGAAGTGATTGGCCTCGAGCGACAGCGCTTGTTCCAGCGTGGTATCCAGCCCCGCGTCCACCAGTTCCAGGCAGGTGCGCATGGCGAGGGGGCCGTTCTCCAGGATCGTCTGGAGCAGTGTCTCGGACTCGGCAAGCAGCTTGTCGCCGGGAACCACTCGATTCACCAGCCCAATCCGAAACGCTTCGGCCGCATCGATCATCCCGCCGGTGAGCAGGAGCTCGAGGGCCCGTCCCTTGCCTACCAGTCGCGGCAGTCTTGCCGTACCACCGTAGCCAGGTCCGATGCCGAGCTTGACCTCGGGCTGCCCGAACCTGGCGTGCTCCGCGGCAATCCGGATGTGGCAGGCCATGGCCAGCTCGCAACCTCCGCCAAGAGCAAAGCCGTTCACCGCGGCGATGACCGGCTTGCCGCATCGCTCCAGCCGGCGGAACACCTGCTGGCCCAGCATCGATCGGGAC
>JALYPB010000342.1 GCA_030856585.1 Gemmatimonadota bacterium
TCCCCACACCGTCCGCCCGTCCGCCCGTCCGCCCGTCCGCCTTCTCCGCCCTCTGATCCCTGCACTTCCGCGCGGCCCGGTACTCCTTCACCAGCCGATCCATCATGGCTTCGCGCCGGCCGTAGAGCCGCTTCAAGGGTCTCACGTCCCGCCGCTCCCGCGCGTAGGCGGTGAGTAGCGGCAGGGCGATCGAGCTGTCGGTGTACACCACCACCGTGCCGGGCAGCTGGTCCGGGTCGATCTTCCCCCAGCTGACTGCCTCGGCGGGCGTCGCGCCTGAGAGTCCACCGGTATCGGGCCGGGCATCGGTCATCTGCAGAAAGAAGTCATGGCCCCGCTCGTCGATGCCCAGGACCTCCTGAATCTGCGGCTCGGTCTGTAGCATGAAGTTCTTGGGACTACCGCCTCCGACGATCAGCACGCCACTCTTGCCGCCAGTCCGCTTGGCTTCGAGCACGATGCTGGCCGTCTCATTCACGTCGGCGCTGACATCGAACCGGAGCTTGCTCCCGGCCAGGGCCTGCTCCGCCACGTTCATGCCGATGGAGCTGTCTCCCGGCGAGCTGGTGTAGATCGGCACCTGCAGCTCGTGCGCGGCGGACAGGACGGAGCGCCGCGATAGCCCGAGCGCCCGTTCCCGCTCCCGTACGTAGCCGCCGAGCAGATAGTGATATTCGGCGCTGCTCATCGGCCGCTGGAACTCTTCCCTTGCCGACACCTCCCGGATAAACGCGTCGGTGGAGAGCAACACGCTATAGTCGAAGAAGATGTCGTAGATCCGGACCACGCCCTTGTCACGCAGCTCCACGTCGTCAGCGCCCGGGCTCCCCCGATGCATCGCCAAACCGAGCGCGAAGTGGGCGTCGTGGTAGAGATTGGCGCCGGTCGAGATGATCCAGTCGACGAATCCCCACTCCATAAGCGGAATCAGGCAGCTCATGCCAAGGCCGGCGGGTGTCATGGCCCCGGTCAGCGTCATCCCGACGGTGACGTCGGACTCCAGCATGCGCTGAGTGAACAGCTGGCAGCCCTCCCGGAGGCGGCCCGCGTTATAGGCCAGGAATGCGTTGTCGATCAGCTCGGCGACCGTCTCCTTCCCGGTCGTTCCCTTGGGATCGATGCGCTGGCCGCGCAGGTACTTGGCCGACGGGCGGCTCACCGTTTCTCCCGGGCCTTTATTACCAGCCGGGTGGCTTCGGCGGGGTCATCCGTGACCTTGAACAGGAGGAGATCCTTGGCATCGACCTTCCCTTGAGCGGCAACTGTCTGGCTCAGCCACTCGCCCAGCCCCTTCCAATATTCCTTGCCGAAGAGGATGACCGGAAAATCCTTAACCTTTCCGGTCTGAATCAGCGTGAGCGCCTCGAACAGCTCGTCGAGAGTGCCATAGCCACCAGGAAACACGATGAAGGCGGTGGCATACTTGACGAACATTGTCTTGCGCACGAAGAAGAACTTGAAGTTGAGGCTCCGGGTCAGGTAAGGGTTCGACCCCTGCTCGAACGGCAACTCGATGTTGCACCCTATCGAGAGGCCGCCCCCTTCCAGGGCTCCCCGGTTAGCCGCCTCCATGATGCCGGGGCCACCGCCGGTGATCACCGGGATGCCGGCCTGCGCCAGCAGCCGCGCGGTCTCGACTGCGGCAGCATAGTGCGGGTCTTCAGGCTTGGTTCGGGCCGAGCCGAATATGGAGACGCCGTCCCTGACATCCGCCAGATTGTCGAATCCCCAGACGAACTCCCCCATGATGCGCAGCACTCGCCATGGATCGGAGACGAGGAGCTTCTCCTTGTCTTGGCGCTCGCTCGGCTGCGGTCCCTCGAGAAGGGTCTCGTCCTCGGTTGGACGCTTGTGGTCGTCCATTGTCCGATACGGGCTATTTGTCATGGCTTGCCGTAGGTGTCATAGGGAGCGGAATATACCGTTATAATTGGCGCATGTCCCACTCCTGGCTGTCGCTTGCGGCCCGCCTCACGGGGCGAGGGTTGTTGAGTCCGCGCCTCGGTCTGGACCTGTTGCGCACGGCCTGGGCCTTCCGCGCACGGCGCTGGTGGGCCCGAGCGCCGTACCTGCCACTGCCCGACCGTACCTATCTCCGCTGGCGGATGTACACCGCCTACGCCGACGAGGATGCCGTTCCTCCGCTGGAGGATGTGGTCCGCTTCGCCCGGTGGCGGCGCCAGACCATGGGGGTGTAAGAGTGAGAGGTGAGAAGTGAGTAGCGAACGAGCCGGACCCGAGGCGCCCCATGTTGTGATTCTGGGCGGGGGCTTCGCGGGGCTTTACGCCGCGCGCGGTCTCAGGCGCGCCCCGGTGCGAGTCACCCTGGTCGATCGCCGGAATCATCACCTCTTTCAGCCCATGCTGTATCAGGTCGCCACGGCCGCGCTCAACCCGAGCGACATTGCCGCTCCGATCCGGTCGGTGCTTCGGGACCAATCCAACGCCAACGTCATCCTGGCCGAGGTGTGGACCATCGACCCGGCGACCCGGCGGGTGGTGTTCGCCGACGGCGGGGAGCTGACCTACGACTATCTTGTCGTCGCCACCGGTGCTCGACAC
>JALYPB010000366.1 GCA_030856585.1 Gemmatimonadota bacterium
CCCTCCGCCAGGTCGAGCGCTGCGACCAGGTAGGCCACCAGATCATCGATGCCGATCGGCTGGGTGGGTGTGTCCACCCAGCTCGGCGTCACCATGGCGGGAAGCTTTTCCACCAGCGCCCGGACAAGCTAGAACGACAGGCTGCCCGATCCGATAACGATCGAGGAGCGGAACTCGATCGTAGGAATGCCCGATTCGCGAATGATCCGGCCGACCTCCTGCCGGCTCGCCAGGTGGCGGGAGAGCTGGTCGCCCGTGCCGAGCCCGCCGAGGTAGATGATCCGGCGCACCCCCGCGGCACGTGCGGCCCTGGCGAACGACTCGGCGCCTTTCCGATCGTTCGCCGCGTAGTCGCGGGAGGTCGCCATCGAGTGAATCAAGTAGTACGCGGTATGCACGCCACGCAGGGCCTCGGTGAGCGAGCCGGGGTCCAGCACGTCGCCCGCGACGACTTCGGTGCCGGGATCCACTCTGGAGCGGAGATACTCGGGCTTACGCGCCATGCATCGGAGAGGTCGCCGGTCAGCCTCGAGCGCGCGGCGCAGCCGGCCGCCCACGTAGCCGCTGGCGCCGGTGAGAAGGGTGAGCGGGCCGCCGGGGCTCACGGCACGGCCTCCGCCGCAAGGCGCTGGAGCAGCGCGCGGAGGTCCGCCAACGAGTCGATCACCACCGCGCCCGCATTCTCCGCCTCGAGGCGAAGCTCGGGGGCCGCGGCGCCTCCCACGAGCAGGGGCACCCGCTCGGGCAGGCCGGCACGGGTCTCCCGCAGCGCGGCCAGGAAATCGCGGTCGTCGGAGAGGTACACGACGCTGATGGCTACGGCGCGCGCCTCGGTCTGACGCGCCGCACTCAGCAGGTCGGCCACCGGCAGGTCGGGGCCCAGGTAGGTCACGGCCCATCCCTCGGCGGCCGCGCTCACCGCCACCATGAGCGCACCCAGTTCGTGCACCTGACCCGGCGGGGTCGCGACCACAACCCGCGGCGCGGGGCCGCTGACTTCGTACACCCGAAGCAGCCAGCCGAGCGTTCTGCGGAAGACCGTGGTCGCCATGTGCTCCTGGGCCACCGTCACCGACTTCTCCACCCAGCCGTGTCCGATACCCTCCAGCGCGGTCGCCACTACCCCCTCGAGAAAATCCGGGACGCCGAGCGTCACGGCCGCGCGCTCCAGGGTGGCCTGGAGGTCGGTGGAGTCCAGCCGGCGGGTGGCCCGCAATGCCGCCAGGGTGAACTCCCGAATGGTCTCGGCGCGCACCTGCTCGGCCGGGTTCGGTCCGGTCTCGCTGCCGGCGGGTGTTCCGGCCTTGACCTGTTCCTCGGTGGACTCCTCATCCAGCTGGGTCAGGGCCGCAAGCGTGAGCGAGGCGATCCGGCCGATCGCGTGACCGCGATCGGTCAGCCGGCGGAGCCGCCGCAGACGCTCGATGTCGAGATGGGAGTACAGCCGCTGGCCGCCCTCGCTGCGGGTGGGCGTCACCACTCCGTAGCGGCGCTCCCAGGCGCGGAGGACATGGGCGGTGAGTCCGGTGCGAAGGGCCACCAGGCGCACCGGGAATCGGGGGGTATCCAGCTCGGTAGTGTCGTCCACAGGGCGAAATTAGGCTGTTGTCCATATAATGTCAAGGAAATTAGTTGGACACCACCTTGACAGGCCGCTATATTAGGGTAGCTTATTAGACAAGTGTTAGACACAACTCTCACTACAAGGTGAAATCTCATGAAGAAACTGGACGTGATCGCCGCCGTGCTTCTGGTCGTCGGCGGCCTCAACTGGGGCGTGGTTGGAGTGACCGGTGCGGACCTGGTAGGAACCCTGTTCGGCAACCTGAGCCCCGTCAGCCGGGCGGTCTACCTCGTGGTCGGCCTCGCCGCCCTGTATCAGGCGGTCCAGTGGAAGGCCATCCAACACCGCTGGCAGCCCGCCTTCGCCAAGTAAGCCATTAAGACATCACGCTCAATCGAGGACCAACGCTTCGCTCAGGATGACATCGCAGATAGGGTTGGCGGCGGCCTCACCTGCGACTACCATGCAGGCCGCATGGAACGTTCCTGCCTCGGCGCACTCCTCGTCATCATCTGCGCGACCACCGGCTGCGGCGACTCGCCGCGCCCGATGGCCGACATGCGCGATTCGGCCGCCGTTGCCCCGCCACCTCCGCCGAAGCCCAAGGTCTGGGAACCCCGGCCGGTCGTGGCCCCTCCCGACACTACGCGGCCGGACACTCTCACGGCCGACACGACCGCGGCAGGCGACTCACTTGCCGACACTGCCTCCGTCAAGCGCGACAATGTGCCGCCGCGGACTCGCGCCCGCGGGCCCCGCCCCTTCATCCTGAGTC
>JALYPB010000397.1 GCA_030856585.1 Gemmatimonadota bacterium
CTCTGGGCCAGCCCCGCAAACCGCTCCACACTGAACACCATGCTCGTCACCAGGGAGAGCAAGGCTGTCTGGTATCCCGATCCAGTGCCGATCTCCAGGACCTTCTCCTGTCCCGTCAGACCGATGAGCTCGAGATACCGGGCCTGGACATACGGCTGCGAGATGGTCTGGCCGCTGCCGATCGGCAGCGCGACGTCGTCGTACGCCCTATGGCGCACGCTCTCCGGCACGAAAAGGTGCCGCGGTACCATCTGGATGGCGCGCAGCACCGAAAGGTCCCGTACTCCCTTGCGCCGGAGAGTCTCCACCAGACGGGTCCGATAGCCCCCGTAGCTGTCGCCCTCCCCTACCCCTCCAGTGACCATCCCCGGACCGTTTCCAGCAACGAGTAGTTGGTGAGATCCATGTGCAAAGGGGTCACCGAGACGTATCCCTCTGCCACCGCCAGGTGATCCGAGTTTTCCCCGCCCGTCCAGGTGATGGTCCCGCCGCCAATCCAAATAATCTCCCGGCCCCAGGGATCCTTCATCCGGGTCAGCGACTCGGAAAAGTAGCGGCTTCCCAGCTTGGTCACCTGGATGCCCTTCACCTCGGACGCCGGCATCCGCGGGAAGTTGATGTTGAGCAGCATTTGCTCCGGAAAGTCCTGCACCCGCGTGATCCGCTGAACCAGCTCCACCAGCAGGAGCCGATATGTCGCCATGGTCTCGGGCTGGTTTCCGGCAAACGAAATCGCAATGCCGGGCACGCCAAGGGTCACCGCCTCCATGGCGGCCGCAACCGTGCCCGAGTAGAGCACGTCCTCCCCCATGTTGGGTCCGTGGTTGACGCCGGAGAAGACGAAGTCGGGCCGCTCGGGCATGAGGGCCTGGATCGCCAGCATGGCGCAGTCGGTCGGCGTGCCGTCGATCTGCCAGCCTCCGTCGGGGCGCCGGGTAGGTCGGAGAGGGCGATGCAAGGTGAGCGAGTGGGAAGTGCCGCTTTGCTCGCGATCGGGCGCCACGACGGTGACGTTGCCGACTTCCCGGCACGCATCGGCGAGGAGCGCCAGCCCGGGGGCCAGCACGCCGTCATCGTTGGTCACGAGGATGTTCACAGCGGGTAAGCGGGACAGCGGGTAAGCGGGTCAGTAACTGCTGACCACCAAATCACCAGAGCCTGATCCGCTTCAACCACCTTCTGGCCCGCCGCGCTGTCCCGCTGTCCCGCTGACCCGCTGTCCGGCCTCAGCGCTGTCCCGCTTCGGCGGAGTCTTGCCATCAAGGATGGCCACGACGTCCTCGAGCGTAACACGGACCTCCTGTGCCATCTCAGCCTCGAACGCGCGGCGGGCCGAGACCCGCAGCTCACCGGTCCGGCGATAATGATCGATCCGCTGCCGGGCTCCGTCGATGGTAAACTTTTCAGTGTAGAGCAGGTGCTTTACCAGCATGATCAGCTCGACTTCGCGCCCCTTGTAGACCCGGTTGCCGGACCGATTTTTGGCCGGGTTCAGGAAGCGGAACTGACTCTCCCAGTAGCGCAGGACGTGCGGCTTCAGGTCGGTCAGCGTACAGACCTCGCCGATGGAGTAAAACTCCTGGACCGGTCGGGTGGTGGTCATCCCCACTGCTCCGACTTGAGTTCGCGTGCCATGAGCTCGGCTATCCCCTCCCGAGCGGCTTTCCCGCTGAACAGAACTTCACAGACCTTCTCGATGATGGGAAGCTCAACCCCCATCCGCTCACCCAGCGCCGCACCGGCCTTCGAGGTGTTGGCTCCCTCAGCCACGCTGCGGTGCGCCGAGCGATACTGCTCCAGCGTCTGTCCCTCCGCCAGCGCCACGCCGAGGGCGCGGTTCCGGCTCAGGCTTCCGGTTGTAGTCAGGATCAAGTCTCCCATCCCGGCCAGGCCGGCGAAAGTGAGCGGGCTTGCTCCCAGGGCAACTCCCAGCCGGGTTATCTCGGCCAGCCCTCTGGTAATCAGGGCAGCCCGGGGATTGTGCCCCATCCCGAGCCCGTCGAGAATACCCGCGGCAATAGCGATCACGTTCTTGAGCGCGCCGGCAAGCTCGACGCCCACCACGTCGTCGTGGGAGTAGACCCGGAACCGTGGCGTGGCGAAGATTCGCTGCGCATCGCGCGCGGTGGCCTCCTCTCGCGCCGCTGCTACCACCAGCGTGGGCTGGCCCTGACATACCTCCAGCGCGAAACTGGGACCCGACAGTGCCGCGAAACGGACCTCGGGGAGACACTCCTCGAACACGCTCGACATGAGCGCCAGGGTATCGGTCTCGATGCCCTTGGTGGCGCTCACCACCAGCGTCCCGGGTTCCACCCGACCCTTGAGCCCCGCGATCACCGATCTCACGGCATGACTCGGAGCGGCGGAGACAATGACGGCGGCGTCGGCAACAGCCTCGCGCGCGTCGCCAAATGCGCGAAGCTCTGGTACCAGAGGAATGCCGGGCAGGAACACCGCATTCTCGTGCCGCTGATTGACCCCCGCTACCACCTCCGGCTCGTACGCCCACAGCCGGACACTCTCTCCCTTTGCCGCCAGCAGATTGGCCAGCGTGGTGCCCCAGCTGCCGGCGCCAAGCACCGCGACACGTGTCATGTCTGAGGCGTGCTCGCCGCCCTGCGGCCGAAACGGTTCTCCGTTCCCTTGACCAGGCGCTGGATATTACGCCGGTGAAGAATGATCACCCCCGCCGCTATCGCCGCCGCGATCCACAGCAGCGCCGGTGAAGTCGTATCCTCCAGCAGATAGACCGCCAGCGGAAGTAGGGCGGCCGCGGCGATGCTGGCAACCGATACGTAGCCGGTGAGCCGGACAAGCAGGGCCCAGACCACGGCAACCGCCGTCAGGGCGAGCGGGGCCAGGCCCAGCATGACGCCGGCAGCGGTGGCCACCCCCTTCCCTCCCTTGAATCCGACGAACACCGAGAACACATGTCCAAGAATGGCCGCTACGCCACAGCCCAGCGCGAACAGCTGGGAGGTTGACACCTGGGGAGCGAATATGAGAACGGGGCTGGCACCCTTGGCGATGTCTACTGCGGCCGCGGGGATGGCGTATGTCCAGCCGAGTACCCGATAGAGGTTCGTGGCCCCGAGGTTACCACTGCCGTGCTGGCGAAGATCGATGCCCGCCAGGAATCGGCTCAGCAGATAGCTCGTCGGTATGGCTCCCACAAAGTAGGAAGCGAGCAGCCACAGGACGGCTTCGGGCATCAGCGTCGGGATCCTCGACTGGTGAACTTCAGGCGCAGGGGCGACCCGGTGAACGGCCAGGCCTCTCGAAATCCGTTGGCCAGGTATCGCTGATACGCCTCGGGCACTTCGTCGGGCCGATTGCTGACGATGGCCAGTGTGGGAGGCGCGGTAGCAATCTGCGAGGCGTAGAGCAGCTTGACCTCCTCACCGGGTTTCTGGGGCGGGGCGTTTCGCTCGATGAGTGCCGCGAGCACCTTGTTCACTTCGGCCGTGGGGACTCGGCGCTCCCGGTCAGCTGCCACCTCGAGGATCAGGTCCAGCACCTTCCGCACCCGCTGGCCGGTGACTGCCGAGACGTACAGGAACGGCACGTGGCGGAGAAACGGAGCCTTGGCCACCAGCGCCTCCTGCCCCTGGCGGGCCGTATTCGCATCCTTCTCCTCGATCAGATCCCACTTGTTCACCAGGATGATGAGACCGGCACCTTCTTCCCAGGCCTGAGTGGCGATCCGGAGATCCTGGTTATGCAGTCCCACCGCCGCATCCACCACGAGCACGGCAACCTGGGCCCGCTCGATCGCACGTTCGGTGCGGAGCGTAGAATAGAACTCCAGATCATCTTCTACTTTAGCCTTGCGGCGTAACCCTGCGGTGTCTATGAAGTTGAGTGTCTTACCCTGAAAGCGCAAGACCGAATCGATCGCGTCCCGCGTCGTGCCTGCCTCGGCCGCCACCACATGGCGCTCCTCGCCCAGGAGCCGATTTACCACCGATGATTTGCCCACATTGGGCCGGCCCACCACGGCGACGTTGATGGTCTCCTCGTCCTCGGCCGGATTGTACGGGGGGAGTCGCTCGACGATGGCGTCCAGGAGATCACCACTCCCCTTCCCAATCGCGGCGCTCACCCCGACCGGATCGCCGAAGCCAAGCGAGTAGAACCCGTACTGTTCCGTACTCTGCTCCAGGTTGTCGAGCTTGTTCACCGCCAGCAGTACCGGGCGCCCTGCCTTACGCAGCCGGTCGGCGATGGCTCGATCCACAGGGTTGAGTCCCTCGCGGCCGTCCACTATGAACACCACCACGTCCGACTCATCCAGCGCGAATTCCACCTGGCGCTGGATAGCGCGATCCATCGAGTCCTCCGAGTCCGGCAGGAGGCCGCCGGTGTCGACCACCCAGAACCGGCGGCCCTGCCAGTCGGCATCGCCGAAGTGTCGATCGCGGGTGGTGCCCGGCTGTTCCGAAACGATCGCGGGACGACCACCCATGATCCGATTGAAGAGGGTAGACTTGCCGACATTGGGCCGCCCAACGATGGCTACGGTCGGCTTGCTCATACGGCGACCGGAACGTGGAGCACATCGGTAAAATCGCGCGAGAGGCGTATGGCGGCAGGCATCGAGTGAGACAGTACGTCGAAGCTCATGTTGTCGATGAAGAGTCCGTCGTCGTTTACCGACTCAGCAGGCAGCAGCACCAGGTCGATATCGCGACGGCCTTTCAGGGCCTGCTGCATCGCCATGCCCGGAAGGAGCCCGGCAGTGGTGACGGTCGGCCCGAAGAGGGTATTCACTACCGGGATCAGCTCGAACTTGGCGCCGGTCACGCCGGCAAGCGGCTCCAGCACCATCGGCATCAGCTGGCCCATGGCGGTGCCCGTCACCACTGCGATCCGCTTCCCTTCCCACCCGCGCAGCTCATCCGAGACCGTGTCGATCCGTTGCTGCAGCCAGCGCACCGAGCCCACCCCGTTCTCCACCT
>JALYPB010000403.1 GCA_030856585.1 Gemmatimonadota bacterium
CGATACGGGGGGGACTGCCGGCCGGCCCCGGATTGGAACTGGGCAGCAGATCGGCCAGGGGATCCTGGTCGATGTCGTTAACCGTTATGAGGATGGCGTCCGCTTCGGGGTCAACGGACGGGTCCTCGCGCTCGAGCAGCTGGAAGCCGCCACGAGTCAGCGCGCGCTCCAGCCCGGTCGGCCGGGCGGAGGGGTCACCCACAAGAAGCAGCCTCGGACGAGCGAGGGGCTCCACAGCCTCCTCTCTCACGTGCTACAGAGGAGCAAATGCATCGGCTTGATCCAGCAGAGCGCTTGGGCGCACATGTATCGGTCCAGGGCGGCGTCGAAACGGCGCCAGTCAGGGGCAAGCTAATCGGTGCGACGGCAATCCAGGTTTTCACGAAAACGCCCAGCCAGTGGCGCGAGCCGGGCATCTCTTCGCAGTCGTACGCCGCATTCCGTCAGGAGTGTGAACGCTGCAAAGTATGCAGTATAGTGGCGCATGATTCGTACCTTATCAACCTCGCCTCACCAGATCCTGCCTTAAGTGCTCGCTCCGAGGCCGCTTTCATAGCGGAGCTTCGGAGATGCGAGGCCTTCGGGATACCCTACCTGGTGTCGCACCCGGGCAACTATATGGACGACCGGGAAGCCGGTCTTCTCCGTAACGCCGCGGCGTACACGCGTTGCCTCCGGGCGGTCCCGGGTTCGCCGGTAGTTCTGCTGGAGACCACTGCCGGCTGCGGAACGGCGCTGGGAAGTACCTTCGAGGAGCTGGCGGTGCTTCGGTCCTCGATTGCGGACGACGTGCGTTCGAGAATCGCTTTCTGCGCCGACACCTGCCACCTCTATTCGGCGGGCTACGACCTGGTCGGCGATTACGAAGGCGTGTGGCGGGCCTGGGACGAGACCCTGGGCCTGGACCAGCTCCGCTGTCTCCACCTGAACGACTCCAAGACAAAGTTTGCATCCCGGCGCGACCGTCACGAGCTGATCGGAGAGGGCTCCCTGGGTCCCCAGCCGTTTCGGCGGATCATGACCGACCCTCGGCTCGAGCACGTCATCAAGATTCTGGAGACCCCAAAAGGCGACGACGGGGTTACCGCCGATCGAAAGATGCTGCGGCGGCTGCGCCGGTACGCCCGGGGTGCGGAGGTGCCGCGTTGACCGGCTCACCATCTGCGCCCATACTTGCGGGCATGCGTGCTACCCTGCCGTTGTTGATCCTGGCCCTGGCCGGAGGCGTGCCGTCGCTCCATGCCCAAGTGGACTATAACGCCCGCGTCGGCCTTACCTGGGCCACCCCGTTGCTCCGGGATGACGTGATCAATGAGATCCAGGTTCGCCAGAAGCTGGCTCCAACTCTGGTGCTGGGCGCCTCCCTCCCTATCGCGCCGCTCTACCGTGCGGGCCTGGAGCTCGCACTCGGTACATCCGGGTATCGGAGTAAGGAGGCCGGCGGGAGCGCGGTCGATCTGGGCACGGTGCGCACCGGTGCGATCACACTGGGGCTGGAAGGGCCGATCTCCCGTGCCTTTCGCTGGCATGCCGGGGTCGGGCTCCTGCGGTACTTGCCCACCGAGGATCGAGGGATCTTCCTCAGGGGGGGAACGACCCGCTTTCTGGCCGGAGCAGGGGTCGACTACCGCCGGCCGATCCTGACCCAATGGGACCTGATGGCATCTCTGCGCTACGATTTTCATCGATTCACCACCGCCGAGCTGGAGGCCCGAGGCTTCAGTCAGAGCCAGGGCGTTCAGCGAATCGGCGTTACCATCGGATTGGCGAAGGGACTGCGATGAGCCCCCGTCGGCTGTTGCCGCTGCTGTCTCTGGCCATCGCAGTGGGGTTGCTCTCCTGCGCCGACATCGCAGCCCCGAGCCGGACCACTGCCTATGAGTGGCGGCGTATCGTCGCGACCGCAGCCGGGCCGGACACCCTCAGTTTTCACTGGCCGCAGTCCCGGCTTCCAGTCCGGATCTGGGCCGAGGACACGCTTAACCTTCCGGCCCATGTCCAGCAGGGCATCGACCAATGGGAAGCCGCGTTCCTCTACGGTGAATTCCAGGGCCAGCTCGTGTCCGACTCGAGCGTCGCCGATGTCATCGTAACCAGTGGGTTGGCACCCAAGGGAGGCTTCTCGATCACCCGGCTGAAGGCCCTGGCACCGGAATGCCAGGGTGCCACGGACGTCGAGCTCGACGCCGGCGGGCAGCAGATTATCCCTCCGATCAGGGTGTACGTCGACCCCAGGTTCGCGCCGTCTTCCCCCGGTGTCGACCAATGCATGGCACTCACCACGACGCACGAGCTGGGACATTCGCTGGGTATCTTTGCCCACTCGCCCAACGCCGACGACATCATGTTCGGCGATCCGGTGGTGGCTGAGATCAGCCCCCGGGACCGGGCAACGGCCGAGCTCGCCTATCATACTGAGCCCAGCCTTAGCGTGGCCCCGAGGTGAGGTTGCAGGATGCGCTGAAGCTGCCGATACTTTAGCGCATGACTGCCGAGACCACAGCAGCGCCGCGCGAGACTCTGACTCTCGTAGAGCACGGCCTCTTTCCCATCCGAATCCACGCCAATCTGACTCCCCCGACACTGATCGAGCACGCAGTGCGGAGAGGAGAAGGCGTCCTGACCGACCGAGGAGCCTTCACGGCGGTGACAGCTCCCCACACCGGCCGCTCGGCCAAGGACAAGTTCCTGGTCGAGGAACCGGGGACCGCCGATCGTATATGGTGGGAGAAGAACGTCCGGCTCGACCCCGACGCGTTCGAGCGACTGCAGGAGGACGTGCGCGCCCATCTCGATGCCCGTGAGGTCTTCGTCCAGGACCTCTTCGCCGGGGCCGATCCGGCCTACCGCCTGCCGGTCAGATTTATTACCCCAAACGCGTGGCACGCGCTCTTCGTGCGCAACATGTTCATCCGGGCTGTGCCGGCGGAGCTGGCGCAGTTCCGCCCGGGGTTTACCGTGCTCCATGCTCCTGACTTCCAGGCCGACCCGGAGCGGCACGGCACCCGCACCAGTACGTTCATCGTCATCAATTTCGGCAAGAAGGTCGTGCTGATCGGCGGGACCCGGTACGCGGGCGAGATGAAGAAGTCGATCTTCACGGCCATGAATTACATCCTTCCCGGCCAGGGCGTGATGCCCATGCACTGCTCCGCCAACATCGGGGCCGGGGGCGACACGGCGATCTTCTTCGGCCTTTCCGGAACGGGAAAGACCACGCTCTCGGCCGACCCGACTCGGCAGCTCATCGGCGATGACGAGCACGGATGGAGCGACCGGGGTGCATTC
>JALYPB010000405.1 GCA_030856585.1 Gemmatimonadota bacterium
CACCGGGGCAGGGAACGACATCGAGCGCGCCACCGGTTTGGCACGCCGGATGGTCACCCAGTTCGGTATGAGTGAGCTCATCGGCCCGCTGGCCGTCGGCGACAAGGAGCAGGAGATCTTTCTCGGACGCGAGTTTGCTCAGAGAAGGGAGATCTCCGAACGCACCGCCCAGATGGTGGACGGTGAGGTCAAGCGCCTGATCGACGAAGCCTACGCCCGGGCCAGCACCATCATAGGCGCACATCGCGAACTGCTCGATCGTATAGCCCAGGCGTTGCTCGAGCGGGAGACCATCGACCGTGAGGACCTGGACCGTCTGGTGAAGAACCAGCCGCTTCCGCCCCGCCCCTTGCCACCGGCGGAGCCCAGTACGACGCCGACCGGACAGGCGGCCAAGCCCGGCGCCGCTCCGGCTCGCGCCCCGATTCTAGGAGCGCCTCCGGCCGAACCCGCCGGCGCGTGAATGTCACGCCGCTGGCGCTTCACTCACCTCGGGCGGTGCGTGACGCGCTCCGCTCCCATGGCTGGGAGGAAGCGCTGGCGGACACCGCCGCCGAGGGAATTCACACCTCAGCCTTTCATCTGACCGGACTGGACCAGGACGCTCTCGAGGCCCTGGTCCCGTTTGCAGGTGGGCTGGGCCTCGAAGTGCTTACCGGACATGACTGGGCGATCCTTGCCGGCAGCAGGTCACGCCTGAGTGCACTGGCGCGCCCGTGGACGGTCCCCGAACACCTCGCGCAGATCGCCGTCGGCATCGGGATAGCCTTACCGCCCACCGCGCCGGCCTCGTGGCAGACGGCGCGAGGATCCGTGTTTCTGGATCGGCCGGTTCTTGTTGGAATCCTCAACGTCACTCCTGACAGCTTCAGCGACGGGAACCGATTTTCCGGACTGGAGGCTGCCCTCGACCATGCGGACGCTCTCCTGGCCGCCGGCGCCACCATCCTCGACGTGGGTGGAGAATCCACCCGGCCGGGACGCACTGAGGAGGTACCGGTGGAGGAGGAGCTCCGGCGGGTGGTGCCGGTGGTGCAGGAGCTCGTACGTAGACATCCTGAGCTCGTGGTCTCTATCGACACGGTGAAGGCCGCGGTTGCCCGCGCGGCCCTGGATGCCGGAGCTGCAGTTGTGAACGACGTTTCCGCTCTCCGGCTGGATCCTGATATGGCCGGAACGGTGGCCGCCGCCGGGGCGGGGATCATCCTGATGCATTCGCGGGGTGGCATTCTCGAAGTCTCGTCCTACCGGCACAGCGATTACGGTGACGACGTCGTGGGGGGTGTGCTGATTGAGCTGCGGAGGGCGATGGAGCTGGCCACCGAGGGTGGCATACAGCCTGACTCCACGGTGATCGATCCCGGGTTCGGTTTCTCGAAGACGGCGGAGCAGAACCTGCTCCTGTTCGACCAACTCGCGGCCCTTCAGGCTCTGGGGCGGCCAGTACTGGTTGGCCCATCACGCAAACGATTTCTCGGCGCGGCCACCGGGGTTCCATTGGAGCAGCGCGACCAGGTCACGGCGACTGCCTGTGCTCTGGCGTACGAGCGGGGAGCGCGGCTCTTCCGAGTCCATGACGTCGCGGGAGCGCGCGACGCTCTCGGGCTGGCCCATGCCATCGGAACCGTGTAGTGGTCAGCGCACCGCCGGAGGTAAGGTCCTCCCGTTCGCTCGACTCAGGGCAAGCCCGCCCACCCTACCGCGCGGCCCTGGGTGTGGCGGCGCTTGTGCTGGCGGTATTCGTCCTCACCCTTGCTCCGACCGTCACCTTCTGGGATGCCGGTGAGTTCATAGCAGCAGCAAAGACCCTGGGTATTCCGCACCCGCCGGGGACCCCACTCTTCGTCATGATCGCCCATGTCTGGGCGATGCTGCTTCCGATCGGCGAATACGCGCTTCGCACCAACCTCCTGAGCGCGATACTGAGTGCAGCCGCGGCCGGCCTGTTCTTCCTCGTAACCCACGAATCCATCCGGCTGTTTACCAGCGGCATCGAGGGTCGTGCGGCACGCCTGCTGTCCCTGGGTGGCGCAGCCTCGGCTGCGATGCTGGGTGCCTTCACATTCACCAACTGGCAGAACTCGAACGAAACCGAGGTCTATACCGTCGCCACGTTCACCATCGCTGCCATCAGCTGGCTCCTGCATATATGGCGACGGGAACGGGGGACCACTCGTGCGCCCCGAATCCTCCTGCTGATCGTGTATCTGGCCGGAGTCTCCATCGGCAATCACTTGCTCGCGCTTCTGGCTGGCCCAGCGGTGGTGATGTTCGTGGCGACCACGCTGCGAAGCGCGCCGGCGCGAGATCAGGCTCAGGCGAGAGCGGAATGGGCTCAGCTCGCTGTGGTCACCGGAGTCTGGGCCTTGCTCATCGGAACCGGGCTCGGGAGCACGGGTCTGATTCTTGTTGGGGGCCTGTGCTTCGTCGCCGCGGCCATCTACGCGGTGATGAGCCGGGCCGGGAGCTTCGCCGCGCTCAGTTTCTTCATTGCGTGCATCGCGGTAACGCCCTATCTGTACATCTTCATCAGGTCGGCCCAGAATCCGCCGATCAACGAGGCCGCGCCGGCCGTCTACGATCTGGCGCACCGATTTGACGCGCTGCTCGACGTGATCCGCCGCGCGCAGTATCCGCCCCGCACCCCGCTCGACGATCCTACCGTTCCGCACGGACCGGACAACCCGGGCCGGACCCTCGGCCTGCTGGCCATTCAGTTCGGCGATTACATCGAGTACTTCATCTGGCAGTGGGCCAAGTCGGCCACCCGCTGGTTGCAGGTCCCCCTCGCGCTGATCTTCGTCGGGCTGGGTCTCCGCGGCTCGTTCGCCCAACGACAGGCCGACCGTTCCGCGTGGTGGCTGCTCTTTGCCCTCTTCATGGTCACCGGGGTGGGCCTCGTGGTCTACATGAACTTCAAGCCCGGGTTTGGCCGCTGGTTCGACCTGTACCCGACCGGCAGCCATCACGAGGTCCGGGAGCGGGATTACTTCTTCGTCGTGAGCTTCATTGTGTGGGGGCTCTGGGCTGGTATGGGGCTGGTGGTTCTTGCGCGAGGACTGATCGAGCGCGCAGGAACGTTGCGACGGCTGGCCCCGGCAACCTTGATGCTGGCGGCAGTTCCGCTGGCGCTGAACTGGTCGCCGGCCTCGAGACGCCATGGTCCCGATGCTACCCTGGCCGCGGACTTTGCCTACGATCTATTGAATACTGTGCCGCCCTATGGAATTCTGTTCACCTACGGCGACAACGACACCTTCCCGCTCTGGTGGGCCCAGGAAGTGGCGGGAATCCGGCAGGATGTAACGGTGATCTGCCTGGCTCTGGCCAACACTGACTGGTACATGCGCCAACTGCGTGATGGGCCGGTACGCCCGGTGGACCAGGCCGCGCTTCCCGCTGTGTGGCGTGGCGCTGTGAAACCACGGCCCAACTGGCCCTTGCACACCATGTCGGACACGGCCATAGCCACTGCGCTGATGGGGTACGGAGCCCCTGAGACCCAGGAAATCAGGTTGGGTCCACTCACGCGGACCCTGGAAAGAGGGACCTATCTCCTTCCCAACGAGATACTCACGCTCAGCGTTGTGCAGCAGAACGTGGGGCGACGGCCTGTCGTATGGGCGATCACCGCGGGGCGGGACTTCGCCGGCCTCGGCGACTACGTGATTCAACAGGCGCTCGGCTTCTCGCTGCAGACCGCCAAGCCTGATACCACGTCGCCGTCGCTCGATCTCCGGCGGCTTGCCGGCGCCCCGGTCGACCTTCCCCTGACGGAACGTCTCGTCCGGGAGACCTATCGCTACTCCGGTCTGCTCGAGGGGGATGCCACCAGACTGGAGAGCACCAGCGCCAGCATTGCGTCTACGCTGTCTTTCCCGTTTGTCCAGCTCGCGTACGCATTCAGCGACCGGGGGCAACTGGAGAAGCTGAGGAAGGCCCTGGACTACGCGCTCAAGCTCTCTCCAAACCCCGCCCTTCGCGCCGCCTTGATTGAATTGAGGGTTCGAGGGGTTGATAGCCCTGTTCGCCGCCTTCAATAACCGACCACCCCACGATAAATTAGAGGGTTATGGATTTCCCAGGCCTTTCGGCTCGCCTGGCCCTTGTGCGCGAGACGGTAGCCAGAAGCCAGGCCGCCCGCGAGTGGGTGCATCCGGTCCGTATCGTAGCGGTCACCAAGACCCATGGCGTCGAAGCCGTCCGGGCAGCGGTTGCTGCCGGGCTCAGCGATGTTGGTGAGAACCGGGTCCAGGAAGCACTCCAGAAGCAGCAAGCGTTGTCCGGTCTGTCGGTCGAGTGGCACCTGATCGGCACACTGCAACGCAATAAGGCGCGGAATGCTGTGGGGCGCTTCGGTGTCATTCATTCTGTCGATCGGCTCGATCTCGCGGCTGAGCTTGACCGCCGATCGACCGACAGCAACCGGCAGCGGGTGCTGGTGCAGGTGAACTGCTCGGCTGAGCCGCAGAAGGGAGGCGTCTCCCCCGAGGCACTCCCCGCGCTGCTGGATCAGTTGCAGGCCTTGCAGCGGCTCGAGGTTCAGGGCCTCATGACCATGAGTGCGCTGACCGAGGACCAGGCGGAGCAGCGGCGATCGTTTCGTCTGCTTCGGGAGCTGCGTGAGGCGGCCGAGCGGTCGGGACATCGGCTGCCTGAGTTGTCGATGGGGATGTCGGGAGATTACGCCACTGCCGTGGAGGAGGGCGCAACAATGATCAGGCTGGGCACCGTCCTGTTTGGGGCGCGGGACACATGAGCGACGATCATTCTTTTCACCTGACTCCGCTCGATGTGCGGTCGCAGGAGTTCACCCGGGCGCTCCGCGGCTACGACCGGAACCAGGTGAACGAGTTCAAGCTCGCCATCTCGGAGGAGCTGGAGCGCCTGCTGCGGGACCGCGCCCAGCATGAAGAGCGGCTCCGGAGCGTGCAGGAGCAGCTGCGTTCGTTCCGCGACCGGGAGCGGGCGATGAACGAGGCTCTCGTGGCAGCCCAACAGCTCAGGGTGGATAGCAAGGCACAGGCCGAGCGCGAAGCCGAGCTGGTGCTGCGTGAGGCCAAGATGGAGGCGGAGCGAATCCTCGAGCGAGCTCGCCAGGAGGAGGCCATAGTACGCGAGCGGGCCGACGGCGCCGCACGTCAGTTCACCACCTATGTCTCGAGCTTCCGGACCCTGCTGGAGAGACATCTGGGCGAGGTAGATGGCATGCAGCGCCGCACCGGCCCCGAGGTGACGGAGCCTCGAGGTCGTGCCGCCACCGGTGAGCAGTCGTGACGGCGGCACCACCCCTGTTCGACCGCGTCGCAACTGCTGCCGGAGTGATCCGGAAGCGCACCTCCGTCACCCCTGGCGTCGGCATCATCCTGGGAACCGGTCTCGGCGGGCTCGCCGAGCAGATCGATGTGGAATCCTCGATTCCCTACGAGGAAATTCCGGGATTTCCTCTGTCCACGGTCGAGACTCACGCCGGCCGGCTCCTGCTTGGCCGGCTGGGGAAGTGCCCGGTTGTGGCGATGCAGGGCCGCTTCCACCGGTACGAGGGTTATGGTCTGGCCGAGGTCACCTTTCCAGTGCGAGTGCTCCACGCACTGGGCGCCAGGACTCTGGTGGTCTCCAACGCCTGCGGGGGCATGAACCCGCTCTGGGCCCCCGGCGACCTGGTGCTCCTCAGCGATCATATCAACCTGCTCGGCGACAATCCGTTGGTCGGGTCCAATGACGACCGGCTGGGACCCAGGTTCCCCGACATGTCCGCCCCTTACGATCCCGCGCTCCGGGCGCTGGCGAGGGCCGCGGCCCTCGAGCTCGGCATCGTACTGCGAGAAGGAGTGTATGTCGCCGTGCCGGGCCCCAGTCTGGAGACCCGGGCTGAATACCGCATGCTACGCGCGATGGGTGCCGACGTGGTCGGAATGTCGACCGTCCCCGAGGTGATCGTAGCCAACCATGCCGGCATGAGAGCGCTGGGTATCTCGATCATCACTGATCAGTGCCTGCCGGATGCGCTGGAGCCGGCCGACATCAGCCGTATTATCGCCACCGCCGGTCGGGCCGAACCCTCGCTGACCCGTCTCATCCGCGCGCTGGTGGAGCGCCTTCTCTGATGCCGTTCCCGGCCTGGCCCGATCTGACTCCCAACGAGCTCGAGCAGCGCCAGCTCGAGCAATGGAAGTCCGAGGGTCTCTTCCGACAGACGATGGAGGCGCGGAGCAGCGGGCGCCCCTTTGTCTTCTACGAGGGGCCGCCCACCGCGAACGGCCGCCCGGGCATCCATCACGTCTTCTCGCGCACGATCAAGGATCTGGTGTGCCGGTTCCACTCGATGCAGGGGGAGTCGGTTACCCGGATCGCCGGCTGGGATACGCACGGTCTGCCGGTCGAGATTGAAGTGGAGAAGGAGCTCAAGCTCACCGGCAAGAAAGACATCGAGCGGTTCGGGGTGGAGGAGTTCAACGCGCGCGCCCGCAAGAGTGTCTTCAAGTATCAGGCGGAGTGGGAGAATC
>JALYPB010000259.1 GCA_030856585.1 Gemmatimonadota bacterium
GGAGGGCGAGGCGGGAAACGCGCTGGGCGCGCTGGGAGTGGCGGATCGGGCGCTCACCGGTCTCGAGAAGCTCGATCCCAGCGTGGGCTCCTGGCGTGAAATGCTCGACGCCGGTTATGCCAATCTATCTGAGCTGACCCGACTGGCCGGCGAGTACGCCGGCTCGGTGCAGGAAGATCCCGAGCGGCTGGCGTTGGTCGAGCGGCGGCGGGATCTCCTGTCTCGCCTGTCGGGGAAATACGGCGCCACACTCCTCGATGTGCTGGCGACTCGGGATCAGGCGGCGGAAGAGCTGGATCTGCTGGATACCGCCGACACCGATCTTCGTGGTCTCGCGGCCCGGCGAATGGCGGCGGAAGGTGCCTTGCGCACCGCTGCCGGCGCGCTCGGCGCCCGACGGCGGGAAGCAGCAGACCGTCTGGTGCGCGGGGTCAGCCGTCTGCTGCCGCAGTTGGGCCTGCCGGGAGGAAAGCTGTCGGTCGCCCTTGTCCCTCTACCCGAGCCCGGGGCGCACGGACAAGAGAGCGTGCAGCTCAACGTGCAGCTCAATGCAGGACTCGAGGCCAAGCCTCTCGCCAAGGTTGCCTCCGGTGGCGAGCTCTCGCGTCTCATGCTGGCCCTGAAGGTGGTCCTGGTGAAGCACGACGCCATCGCCACACTGGTCTTCGACGAGGTTGACCAGGGGATCGGCGGAGAAACCGGGGCCCAAGTGGGCGCGGCGCTCGCCGAGGTGGCCGAGCGACACCAGGTGCTGGTGATTACCCATCTGCCACAGATCGCTGCCCGGGCGGACGGGCACCTGGTGGTGTCGAAGCAGGCGCGTGCCGGGATCGCCACCAGCGACGTCCAGGTGATGCATGGTGAGGACCGGGTCAACGAGATCGCACGCATGCTGGGAGACACGGAGGGGGATGCGGCCCGTCGGCACGCGCAGGCGTTGTTGCGGACTCCGGCGGTGGCTAAGCGTCGTTGAGTCCGCTACCACAACCCGAAATACATCTTCAAGCTGGCCTGGACTCGGTGCGTATTGGGCACCAGGCCTTTCTTCGATCGTAGCACCCGCTCGTAGCTCCAACTCGCATCCACCGGCAGTCCTGAGCCTCCGGGCCGGAACCTTCCAGGGTTGGAGTAGGTGAGGCCCCCTGACAGCAGCGTCGCGTTGGCGGCCGTTCCCTCGGCAAGTACGCTCGGGTCTATACCCGGCAGCGCCTCCGCGGGCGATGCATACGTGACCTGGTCCGCGGTCCGGTTCCAGTATTGTATGCCGGCCTGCAATGCGAGCGTGCGGGCGAGGCGGTAAAACGGCCGTACATCGATTGCGATGATATCACCCGGATTTCGCCGTACCATCGCCGCCCGCTCGGGTCCGACGAACGGCTGGCTCGGCGGGGCGACCCGAGCCACGACATTGGCAGGCAGCTGCCGCACGTAGGTTCCCGCGAGGCGCGCGCCGAGTGCGCCGGCGCCGAGGTCGGTGACCAGGTCGACCTGGATATCCGTCTGCGCATTACCGGTGCCGATGTCGAGTGGCCGATCGGGCTGCTCCCGAATTCCGGTGGGGAAGCGCACCAGACCCGAGACGGCGGTCCGGAACCCGCCGCGCCGGGGGCCACGATCCCACCGGTCGAACAGCGTGACCGCCGCGCCGGCTTCCGCGTCGCCCCGGAAAGTGACGCGCGACTGCCCGACCCGAAGAGCCAGCGGACCCGAGAGCAGCTGCCTCAGTCCATCGTCCCCCAGCGGGTCCGCCGGAAGCACCGGGTCTGCGGCGAAGCCGGGCACGCTCAGACTGGAGGCGAGGGTATTCTGCAGTCCCTCGATGCGGGTCAGAACTGCGGCACCGGTTCCGCTGGTTGCAGTGGGAACCACCGGCGACGCCGTTGCGGGATCCGCCAGCAGTCCGAACAGGTCCGACCGCAGCGCGGTGCCTTCGGCCAGTGTCGCCTCGGCCAGCGTGCGCTGCGCCGGATTGGCGTTGTAGTCGCCGGCGGCAAGCTTGCTGCTCAGCGTGGACAGTGCCGCATCGAATTGCTGAAAGAAAGGGAGCTGGCCGGTCTCGCCGGGGTTGAGGCCGGCGTCGGCAGTGGCGGGGTTGAGTGCAAGTGTGGACTGCACCCTGGTGCGCACCAGTGGAATCCGTCCGAAGATTGTGATCCGGTTGGTAAGGCCGAGTCCCAGGCCAAACGTTCCCTTGCCGACATCGGCCAGCACGTCGCTGGTTAACGTGCCTAGATTGAGCCGGTAGCCCGGGTTGCCTATCACCCGGCCAATGCGGGCGTCGGCATCAGCCAGGCTCTGGATCCGGTCGCTGCCCAGAGCTGGACTGCTGAGGTCGGCACCATAGGGCTCGCGCAGGCCGTCGCGGAACCGCCGGTCGAAGGTCTCCAGTGACCCGCCAAGCTCGACCCGGACTGTGCCCCCCGGCACCCCTACGGGAGGAAGCTGTGCCCACACCCGCGCCGGCATAACCAGACAGGCGATAATTCCAAGGCGCACCCAATGCCCCACAGTACCTCCCGGGAGAAGCCGTTCAACTCGACCCGCCTGTCGCCGGCGAGGCTGGCAACTTCGCTGTTTACGTCGACCTTTGCTACCCGGCCC
>JALYPB010000440.1 GCA_030856585.1 Gemmatimonadota bacterium
GCCGAGCTCCCCGTCGAGCTCTCCGAATTCAGTCAGCGACTGGCGAGCTTCGGCTTAGGAGAAGCGCCGGACCCGCTGTTGACCGAAACGCGACCCCCGAGCAAGCGCCGGCCCCACCGCTGAGAAATTCGTAGTCCCCGACGACCGAGTGAGTGGCGTCACAGGGAAGTTTGCTGGTGGGTATTAAGGTATTTGGGGGGAACCCATTATAATGGTCGGTCTTGCCGGTGGTGCCGGCAGCGAGGTTCCGGCCTGAGTGGTACCCGCTTCCTTTCTCCAAATTTTTGTTGAGTCTGCTAATGGGAATTGCCATGTCCGGGGTACGAAGGAGCCATCCCTCGCTTCCTGCGATCGAACTGGAGCCATCTCTTGTTCGGCAGCAGTACCGCGACTGGGGTTATGCCGATACCAATGGCTTCCAAGCTTCGGAATGGGCCCGGCGTGGAATCAATCTTCTCCTCGCCCTCGTCGCCGTCATCGTCACGCTACCCATCATGCTGTGCGTGGCTGTGCTGGTGTGGCTGACGTCTCGCGGGCCGATCCTTTACACCCAGGTGCGCATCGGCCTCGATCGCCGTACACCAGCGACCGGGACGCAGAACCATCGTCGCGAGCAGGACCTCGGTGGCCAGCCGTTCACTATTTATAAGTTTCGCACCATGCGGGTCGATGCCGAGCAGGGAAGTGGACCGGTCTGGGCCCAGCAGCGGGACCCTCGGGTCACGGCGGTTGGCGGCCTGCTGCGCCAGTACCGGCTGGATGAGCTGCCTCAGCTGGTCAATGTGCTCAAGGGCGAGATGAACATCGTGGGCCCCCGCCCCGAGCGGCCGACCATCTTTGCCGAGCTGAGGGAGCACATAGCCGAGTACCCGCTGCGCCAGAAGGCCAAGCCGGGCATCACCGGGCTGGCCCAGATCAACCATCACTACGATCGCTCGCTGGAGGACGTCCGGACCAAGGTGCACTACGATCTGGAGTACATCCGGCGCCAGTCGGTCACGGAGGACCTGCGCATCATGCTCAAGACGGTCCCCGTCATCCTGCTCCGGCGGGGGGGTTGGTAGGCGTCACCGAACAAAGACTCGTCCTCTTCCATAGCCCGTGGCGCACGAGCCACACTGCTTGCCGCAGTCGGCTTCGCCCCAGGTCTCGCTGGTGCAGCGCCCCTCCCCTCCGCCATGCCTCGCAACGACTTAATAAAGCGCCGGGAGCGGCTTCCCGACGGAATGACGATTGCTGGTGTAGGCAGGACTTCGCTCCTATTCTTGTGGTTACCTTGACCTGGTGACGAGAATCACAACCGTGTCTTTGCCGATGCTTTCAGTGGTCGCACCGCTCTACAACGAGTCGCAGAATGTCCGCCCTCTGGTAGAGTGGATTCTGCAGGCGCTTGAGACGTATCCCGACTCATTCGAGATCATCCTGGTGGACGACGGCAGCCGGGATGGCACCTGGAATGAAGTCCGCTCCGCGGCCGCTGACCCGCGGGTCCGTGGCCTTCGGCTGGGGGCAAATGTAGGTCAGACCGCCGCGATGATGGCGGGCTTCGACAACGCCCGGGGGCAGGTGATCGTGTCCCTGGACGGCGACCTGCAGAATGACCCGCGGGACATTCCGGCGCTGGTCGCCAAGCTCGATGAAGGATACGACCTCGTCTGTGGCTGGCGGCAGCAGCGGCAGGATAAATTGCTCCTTCGAAAGGTTCCGTCCTGGCTTGCCAACCGCCTGATCCGACGGCTCACGGGAGTGCCCATCACGGACAACGGGTGTTCGCTCAAGGCGTACCGGCGGGAGCTATTGCAACGCATTCCGCTGTATGCCGAGCAGCACCGCTTCATCCCGGCGCTGTCGGCCAGCGTGGGAGCTCGTATCACTGAGATGCCCGTGCGCCACCATGCTCGCCGGTTCGGCGAGAGCAAGTACGGGATTTCCCGAACGGTGAAGGTTCTGGCCGATCTGGTTACCCTGAAGATGATCACCACTTTCAGGTCGACGCCCCTCCTCGGCTTCGGACTGGCGACGCTACCTGCCCTGGCCGTTGCCCTGGTCTTCGGGACCTTATGGGCTTTCAGTCTGACCCATTTCGGCCCGGAAAAGGCGGGCGCCCTGGTTTTTCCTGGCGCCGGCCTTCTGGCCCTCGGCGTGGCTTTCTATTTCTTCATGCTTGGCCTCGTCGCCGAAGTCGCGCTCAGCAGCGAACGCGGGAACGCGCGCGATACCCCGAACGCGTGGGAGGTTCGTTAAGATGAGCGCACCACAGATCCTTATGGAACCTGCCACTGACGCCAGTGACACCCGGACCCGCTCCGGTTCCGGCTTCATCTCCGTTGTGGTACCGGTGGTGGAGAGAGCCGAGAACCTGCTTGCGGTGTACCAGGCGTTCGCGCGGGAGCTGGAGGCCCGGACGCAGGAACATGAGTTTATCTTCGTCTTCGACGGCCGCTTGACACCTTCGCCTGAGCTGTTGGCACTCGCCCGCGCAAACGAAGGGGTACGGATTCTGCGCTTTGCCCGCCAGTTCGGCGAGACCGCCGCGCTGCAATTGGGTATCGAGAAGAGCCGGGGAGATCTGATCCTTACTCTCCCGGCGTATTTCCAGGTGCAACCCCAGGGCATCCACCTGCTACTCGACGCGATCTCCGCCGGCGCCGACATGGTCGTGGCCAACCGGTCGCCACGGCTCGACAGCTGGCTCAACCGGATGCAGTCGCGGGCCTTCCAGAGCATCGTGGGCGGGGTCTCGGAGCAGAGATTTCACGATATGGCCTGCGGCGTGCGCGTCATGCGTCGCTCGGTGGCCGAGGCGCTGCCGCTCTATGGCGATCTGCACCGGTTCATCCCCGCGCTGGCCCTGCGAGAGGGATTTCGCGTGGATGAGGTCGCGGTCCCTCAGCACCCGGGCGACGCCAGAATGCGGGTGTATGGGCCGGGCACCTATCTGCGCCGGCTCCTCGACATCGCAGCCTTCTTTTTTCTGGCCAAATTCACCGAGAAGCCGCTGCGATTCTTCGGACTGGTGGGATCCGTTTTCATCACCGGCGGGGCGGTTCTGAGCCTGGTACTCTTGATTCAACGGGTCGATGGCCAGGGAATCGCCAACCGGCCGGCCCTCCTCCTGGCCGTGTTGTTTCTGGCGCTGGGGGTCCAGCTGATCGGCCTCGGGCTGGTCGGCGAGATCATCGTGCATCTGCGAGCACCGCATCGGCGGGCGTATCGGGTGCGTGAGCGAGCCTAGTCTCGCCAGCCATGCGACGCGATATCCCGGGACTCGCCGGCGCCACGTTTGATCTGCTGATCGTCGGCGCCGGCATTTATGGCGCCTGCGCGGCCTGGGATGCTGCCCTCCGGGGTCTGACGGTCGCCGTCGTCGATCAGGGCGATTTCGGGGCGGCCACCTCAGCCAACAGCCTGAGGCTGGTTCACGGGGGCCTGCGGTACCTGGCCCGGGGCGAGTTCTCCCGCATGCGGGAATCGATTGGCGAGCGCTCCACCCTCCTCCGGATCGCGCCCGGTCTGGTCGAGCCGATCCCGGTGCTGGTCCCCACCTACGGCGTCGGCACCAGGGGGCGGATTGCTCACGCCGCGGCGCTCGCCCTCAACGACCTGGTATCGTTGAACCGGAACCGGCACCTCGACCCGGACCGGGTGATCCCGGGTGGCCGCATGGTGTCTCGGGAGGAGTGCCTCCGGCTATTTCCCCGGTTCGACACCGAGGGGCTGTCGGGCGGTGCCATCTGGCACGATGCCCTGCTCCGACGTCCGGAACGGCTTACCTTGAGTTTTGTGCAGGCAGCGGCGGCCAGCGGGGCCGTGGCCGCCAACTACGTGCGGGTGACCGAACTCCTGACCCACGGTGGTGCCGCGCAGGGAGCTCGGGCTGTCGATTCACAGACTGGAGCGGAGCTCGAAATCCGGGCGCGCGCGGTCCTGGTTGCGGCCGGCCCGTGGACCGAGCGCCTCGTGGCGACGGGGACGGGAACCAGGCCAAGCAAGGCGCCAGCCCGCGCACTGGCCCTGAACGTTGTGATCGATCGCAAGCTGTCGGATGTCGCGTTTGGCGTTCGCTCCCGGAGCGGGCGCCGGGATGACCCGGTCTGCGGTGGCCACCGATTCCTCTTCTGTGCTCCCCAGGGCAAAGGGACTGCGCTGGGGACGTGGTACGCCGCGAACGTTACCGATCCAGAGGGAACGCGCGATCGCGGAATCTCGGCGTTGCTGGCAGAATTCAATGATGCCTGCCCGGGGCTGGAGCTCTCCTCCAGTGATGTCCGGGGGTGCCAATGGGGGTGGCTCCCGTTGAAAGGCGGAAGGGAGTCAGGCCGGCCTGATGCTCTGGCCGAGCATCCGCGGATAGCGGACCACGGCGACCAGGGAATCCGGCACCTCCTTTCGGTGGAAGGCGTGAAATACACGACCGCCAGGCTGGTCGCGGAGCAGGCGATCAATCGGGTGTTCTCGTCACTCGGACGAACCAGTCCTCGCTCCCGCACCGCCGAGCTTCGGCTGCCGGGGGCGAAGGACCGAGATTGCGCAGAGCCAGGGGCAATGCCGGCTAGAGAGGAAATAGTGGGGGCTGTGCGAAACGAGATGGCGATCAGCCTGGCGGACATCGTATTCCGCCGCACCGCCCTTGGCGCCATCCCGGGCCCCGAGCGCGCCGGAATCGAAGCGGTTGCCCGGTTGGCAGGCGCAGAGTTCGGTTGGGACCCTCCCCGTCAGAAGGCCGAGATCGACACGGTGCTCAGCCAGACCGGAACCGCGGGCGCGACGCTGGAGGCGGTCGGGTGAGGATCCTGGTGCTCGCGCCGCATCCCTTCTATCAGGCCCGAGGTACGCCGCTCGCGGTTAAAACCGTGCTGGAGTTCCTGAGCGCGCGGGGTCACCAGATCGATGTCCTGACCTTTCATGAGGGGGAGGACGTCGAGATCGCCAACTGCCGCATCTACCGAATCGGCGGGGTACGCTGGATTCGAAACATTCGGCCGGGCTTTTCAGCGAAGAAGGTGATCTGCGATGTCTCCATGTTCGCCAAATGCCTCAGCATGGTACGGAAGAACCAATACGATCTGATCCACGCCGTGGAGGAATCGGCGTTCATTGCCGCGGCCATGCAGAGCCTCACCGGAGTCCCCTACGTCTACGACATGGACTCCTCGCTGGCCGAGCAGATGGTGGATGCCTACCCCGGGCTCCAGTTTGCGTTTCCTGCGCTGCGCCGCTGCGAGGCGCTTGCGGTGCGCCAGAGTCTCGGAGTGCTCACGGTCTGTGCCGCGCTCGAAGACGTAGCCCACAGCCACGCACCGGACAAGACGGTCGGCCGGGTGGAAGACACCACCCTGCTCGGGCCGGGCACGCACTCGGCCAACGGTCAAAACGCCGAGACGACGTTACCGGCGGGCGTGGGCAGTCAGAGCCTGGTGGCGATGTATGTCGGCAACCTGGAGCATTACCAGGGCATCGGCCTGCTGATAGACGGCTTCCGCCACACGGTTGCCCGGGTGCCGAACGCGCACCTGGTGATTGTTGGAGGGCTGGAACAGGACATCGAGCGATATCGCCGCAGAGCGCAGCAGCTGGGCATCATCGCGCAGGTGCATTTCCTGGGACCACGGCCCCTGACCTCGCTCAATGGACTCCTCCAGCTGGCGGACGTGCTCGTGTCGCCACGCCTCAAGGGACTCAACACCCCGATGAAGATCTACTCCTACCTGGACTCGGGCATCGCAGTGCTGGCTACTCGCCTTCGCAGCCACACCCAGGTCCTCGACGACCGAACCGCTTACCTGGTGGCACCCGAGCCCAAAGCCCTGGGCGATGGGCTGGCCCACCTGCTCAGCGATCCTGCCCTGCGGGCTCGCCTGGCCAGTCAGGCCAAGGCCTATGTGCAGCAGGAGTTCACTCCCGCGGCGGCACAGCGGAAGCTGAGCGCTTTCTACACCATGATGGAATCGAAGGCAGCCGGGGCTAAGGCGTGAGGAGCCTGTGGTACTCGCCCACGCTCCGGACAGTTGTCGTTTACGGAGCGTCGGGGCTCGGCTTTGCCGGAGCGAACCTCATCCTCGCCCGGTTTCTTCCCACCGCAGAATATGCGCTGTTCACCCTGTACATCGCTCTGGCCAACCTGAGCTTTGCCCTGGCGCCCATCGGAGTCGACGGAATCGTCCAGCGGCACCACCTGGACGCCGGGCCAACCCTGCTCAAACACACTCTTGCCGCGGGGCTGCTCACCGGCCTGGGGACCATGCTGGTTGGGGGCTTTGCGTATGACCTGCCGCCCAGCCTGCTGGCGCTCGTCTTCGCCTCGACAGTCGGGGGCGGTGCTATGGCGGTGGCCGGGGCTCAGTTCCAGAGCGAGCAGCGTTACGGCGTTTCGCTCGCTCTGACGCAGAGCCCTAATCTGATGCTCATGGTGGCCGCGTTGGCCGTCATTGTGACCGGTATTAGAGAGGCCCACCTCGCTCTGGTTATCTCTTCGCTCGGTTTCGTACTGGCCGGCATCATCGGGTGGTGGATTCTCTTCAGGGAGCGTGCCTCCAAGCCCCATCGGGATACCCGCTTTCCCTGGGCGGAGGCACTGTCGATCTTCGGTCTGAATGCCGCGGGGCTGGTTCTGGTGCAGCTCGACCGGCTCATTATCCCACACGTTCTCTCCCTGCACGATCTAGCCACCTTCGGCGTACTGGCAGCAATAGCCGGGTCCCTGTATCGGGTGCTATCAATGGGGGTGGGTTATTCCCTGGTGGCACGCCTGCGCGCCGCCGGCAGCATCATGAAGCGTCGCCACCTGATAGCCCATGAAGCCAAGCTCGTCAGCATGATCGTGATCGCCGGCTCGGTGGCTATATGGTTCTTGACTCCCTTGATCGAGCAGGCCTTCCTGGCGGGCAAATATCATCTGAGCGGGGCACTCCTTGCCGCCACCGTCTTCAGCGGCATTTCCAAGATCATGAACTCCTTCAGCAAGGCCACCGTCACCGCGCTAGCCACAGCCAGGGAGGTTTCGATCGTCAACCTACTGGGGTGGGTATGTGTGGGGGTGGCCATCGCGGCTGCCATGTTCGGCGCACGGTGGGGTCTAGCGGGTGTCATCTACGGCGTGGGGCTGGGCTGGCTCGTGCGTGCGATCACCGCCTTCCTGGTCACGCTTCGCCATCTCAAGCTGCCGGAGTCGGTGCCGGTCACCGTGCAGTGACGACACCCGGCACCAACCCTCCGGAAGCGGCCTGGGGCATCGCTCTCTTCAACAAGTCAGTCCTCAAGCAAGCCAAGTTCAGTCAGATAGTCGCCCGGCTGGACGATCCCGCAGGCAAGCGCGGTCTCGACATCGGGGGGGATAACGGTGTGATCAGCTACTTGCTCCGACAACGGGGCGGGCGCTGGCACAGCGCGGACCTGGATGAGCGGACCGTCCGATCCATCCAGCAGTTGGTCGGCACTGACGTGCACCAGATCGACGGCGGAGTAACCCCATTCGAGGACGGCGCGTTCGACCAGATCGTGATCGTGGACTTCCTGGAGCACATCCCTGATGACCGGGCGTTCGCTCAGGAGCTCGCCCGCATAACCAGGCCCGGGGGACAGGTGATCATCAACGTCCCGCATTTGAAGCCGGGATCCATGCTGAACCGCCTTCGACACGCCATCGGCCTCACCGACGAGTGGCATGGGCACCTGAGGCCAGGGTACACTCTGGAGGGTTTGCGGCAGCTGCTGGCCCCCGCCTTTCTCATTGAGGAGTCTGCGACCTACTCCGGCGCGTTCTCTGAGCTGATCGACACCGCCCTCAACGGGCTCTATCTCAGGTTGCAGCGACAAAACGCAGGTGGTCGCTCCTCTAAGGGCACCGTGATCACCGAAGGCGACGTGCGGAAGCACCGTAAGCAGTTTATGCTCCTGTCGGCCCTGTACCCGCTGATCTGGGGCGTGGCCAAGCTTGACGCCCTGCTCTTTTTCACACCTGGTTATAAGCTGATCTTATCTGCCCGCCGGCGGTGACCCACGGTCGGCGCCACAAGGGAGCTGCCGCCCCTCAAAGGAAATGTGACCAATGACACGGCCCCGGCCTGCCGGCGGCGCTAAGTAGTTCAAATCTGCGCCGGTCGGCATACCGTCGGCCTACAGTAAACCCCTAAAACCCGGCCTCATGAACCCAGACCACCAGCGCATCCTCATCACCGGCGCCGCGGGCTTCACCGGCCTGTCGCTGGCGCTGTCCCTGGCCGCGGCCGGTCATCGGGTACGAGGTTTGGTACGGAACCGGAACGGGGCCGAAGTTCTGGAGCGCGCCGGAGTAACTACGCTCGCAGGCGATATCCGGAACTCGCAGGTAGTTCGCCAGGCAACCGAAGGGGTCGACACTGTGTATCACCTGGCTGCGGTATTCCGCCGCGCCGGAGTGCCGGACTCGGAGTACCGTGAGGTGCACGTCGACGCCACCCGCCAACTGATCGAAGCCAGTGCCGCGGCGGGAGTCCGCCGCATCGTGCATTGCAGCACCGTAGGCGTGCACGGCAGTGTGTCGGGGGAGGCGCCGGCGACGGAGGATGCCCCGTTCCAGCCGGGCGACATTTACCAGGAGACCAAGCTCGAGGGCGAACAGGCGGCCATCGAGACTGCCGACCGCACCGGCGTTCCGTTGACGGTGGTGCGGCCTGGACCGATCTACGGTCCGGGTGACAAGCGCCTGTTCAAGCTGATCGGTGGCGTGGCGCGGAAACGCTTCAGAATCCTCGGCGACGGGTCTGCCCACTTCCAGATGGTGTACATCGACGATCTGACGGCAGGAATGCGCCAGGCAGCCGAGTCTCCGATTGCCGCGGGAAGGATCTATATCCTGACTGGCCACGAGGCACCCACGCTGAACGAGCTGGTAAATGAGATTGCCGACGTGGCGCGGGTGCCAACCCCCCGCATGAGGCTTCCGGTATGGCCGTTCTGGCTGGCCGGTGCAGTGTGTGAGGCCGCGTGTGTGCCATTTAGAATCGAGCCGCCGATCTTTCGGCGCAGGGTGAAGTTCTTCACCAGCAACCGATGGTTCGACACCTCGCGAGCCAGGACCGAGCTCGGCTTCGCCCCCAAGGTGTCCTTGCGTGACGGTCTCCGCCGCACGATCGAGTCCTACCGGCAGCTGGGCTGGGTCTAGTAGTCCCACCGCCTGATGGCCTACACCTCCGCGTACACCGACCACTACCAGGACCTGGACGCGTCGGGCGAGTCCTACGATCGCTCGATCGCCAACCGGTTCGAGCTTGCCATATTCCGGCTGGAGCGGGTGGTGCTGCGCGATTTGTTTCAGCGGCTTCGGGGGGCGGATCCCAACACGGCCTATCTCGACTTCGCCTGTGGTACGGGAAGAATTCTTGACGTCTTCAAGGATCTGATTCGGACCAAGGTCGGAGTGGACACCAGTGCGGGCCAGCTCGCCGCTGCCCGCAACAAAGTCCCGGACGCGAAGCTCGTCCACGGTAATCTGGTCGAAAATCCCGAGCTGCTAGGCGGCAGAAAGTTCGGTCTCATCACAAGTTTTCGCCTGCTGCTGAATCTCGAGCCGGAAAATCGAGTACCCATTCTGCGGGCGCTGCGCCAGCAGCTGACACCAGACGGCTACCTCATCGTCGACAACCACATGAACCGCTATTCCATTCTGGGCATCACTGCGCTCTTCGCCCACAAGGTCTTGGGCGTACCCAGGAAACCGAATGTTCCGCCGGGACGGCGAGGCATCATCTCCACGATGACGGAGTCGGAGATGAGATCAGCGCTGGCGGCTGCAGGACTGCGGGTAGAAGAAGTTCACCGCATTTTCGTGCTGCCTGGACACAAGCGGCTTCAGCTCCTTCCTACCCGCGGGCTGGTATCGGTTGAGGCATTTCTCAGCCGAATGCCGCTGGTCAACCGGCTTTCCAAGAACCAGGTCTATGTCTGCCGCCAGGTGCAACCGAATCCCTCGTGAGTGCCCCGCGAGTCCTGCACTGGGTGTTCAACTACGTGCCGCAGTGGGAGGCTGTCTCCAAGGAGATCGCCGACCTGCGCAGTGGACTCGATGGGGAGATCGACGGCTCCCTTCTGAGCATCAATGACAAGGCATTCGGGGTAAAGCTTCGCGGGCGGGAAAAGCGGGTCCCCCTGCCGCACAGCCTGCCATTTTATCCCCTGGCAAAGTGGTACGCATCGCGCTTTGACATCAACCACCTCTTTGCTTCGGCCGGCGAACGGCTGCTTACGCCAGTCATCGCCCGGCGGAATGGGATCCTCACGGTCGCCAAGGATACGATCAACCTTCGAGCCCTGGAGCGAAACCGCCAAGCGCTGAGGCGAATGAGGGCGGTGGTGGTGCAGGGTGAGCGCGACCGGGAGGTTATGCGCCAGATCGGGGTTCACAAAGAGGCTCTCCGGCTCATACGGCCCGGCATCCCCCTGGCCCCGTATCGTGAGGCAGCCTCGCCGTTCACCATTCTGTTTGCGTCCAGTCCCCTCAACGCCTTGGACTTTCTGTCGCGCGGTATCTATCTGATCACGGCGGTGGCGGCCCAGCTCCCCGAGATCAGGTTTCTGCTGATCTGGCGGACGCACCATCTGCCGAAGCTCGAGCGCGTCCTGGCCTCTACCAAGGTTAAGAATGTGGTGATCCGGAGCGGCGTCATCGAGGACATGGGCGCCGTCTATGACAGCGTACACGCCGCGGTGCTGCCGGGGCTGGAGCATCGCAGCTTCATACCGTGTCCCCGGAGCGGGTTGGAGGCTCTGGCGCACGGTAAACCGCTGCTGCTCTCACACCTTGTCTCCCTGGCTCCTTCGGTTGCCCAGTCCCGTGCCGGGGTGGCGTTCGAACCCACCCGAAATGGCTTGAAGGCAGCCGTTCTCGAGCTGCAGGCGGATTACTCAGCTTATCAAGCCAACACTCAGCATTACATCGCGGAGAACTTCTCCCCCGCCACCCACCTGGAGATGTACCGCCGGTTATACCAACGGTTTGGTTAGATCCAGCCCCTTGCCCGCCACATCTCGGGTGGCATGCCGTCTCTACCCCGATTATGCTCACCAACCGCGCAATCGCCAACGACAAGCCTGCATGAGTCGTTATAGCACTCCAACAGACGACCCTGGCCGGTGAGCACATTGTCCATGCCGAGTCCCAACCCCAAGCCTGGGTCCGACCGGCCGGTCCTGGTGACGGGAGCCACCGGCTTTGTTGGAGGGCACCTGGTTCGCGCGCTGGTAAAGGATGGGGAGCAGGTGCGCATACTCACCCGCTCGGCGAAAACGACCGGGGGCCTGCCGCCCGGCGTAGATGTGCGCGTAGGCGACATTACCGATCCTGGGATCGTATCCCGCGCGGTCGAAGGCGTGGGCACGATCTACCACCTTGCAGCTGCTTACCGCTCAGCTGCGCACCGGGAGGAGGGCTACCGCCTGATCAACGTCGGGATAACGCGCAACCTGCTGGAAGCCGCGGCCCGCGGCGGAGTTGAGCGGTTCGTACACTGCAGCACGGTCGGTGTGCATGGCGACGTTACCGATCCTCCGGCTGACGAAGGGACCGCGTTCGCCCCGGCTGATGCCTATCAGCGCACCAAGCTGGAAGCTGAGCTCCTCGCGCTGAGCTATGCTCGGGATCGAGGGCTTCCCGTCGCGGTCGCTCGCCCCACAGCCATTTACGGACCGGGCGACACCCGCCTGCTCAAGATGTTCAAGATGGTTGCCAACGGCACCTTTGTGATGCTGGGCTGGCGTGATATCTATTACCACATGGTTTACGTGGACGACCTGCTTCAGGGGCTCAGGCTCCTGGCCAGCCACCCCAGCGCAACAGGGGAGGTCTTTATTCTCGGCGGCGAGCGGTATTACCGGCTCAAGGCAATCGTCGGCATGATCGCCGGGCTCCTGGGAGTCCGCCGGCCGGGGCTTCGGCTGCCCGCGCTCCCGTTCCAGATGATAGGCAGCCTCTGCGAGACCATCTGTGTTCCGCTGGGAATCGAGCCGCCGATTTACCGCCGACGAGTCGACTTCTTTACCAAGAGCCGCGCCTTCAGCATCGATAAGGCGCGCCGGACGCTGGGGTACTCTCCACAGGTGACCCTGGAGGTGGGGCTCCAGCGGACACTCGACTGGTATCTCGACGCAGGGCTGATCAAACAGGGCTCATGAACGGCGCGGCCGGGCGGCGGTTACGGATCGGGCTGATGCTTCGTGCCGTCGAGGATGTCGACGGCCAGGGGATCTACATCCGAAAGCTGTGCGACGCCTTGTTCGAGGTGGACCACCACAACGAATACGTGGCGTTCTACAGCCAGTCCGGACAAGCGGGGAGATACCGGGATCGGGCCAATGTCCGGGAGGTCATAGTACCGGGGCGCAGTAAACTCCTCTGGGACCAGCTCCTGGTGCCCCTGGCCGCACGCCGTGAGGGACTGGACGTACTCTTCCATCACAAGTTCAGCATTCCACTCCTATCGCCGTGCCCTGCGGTAGTTCAGCAACGCGGGACCGAGTATTGGAGCCACCCGGAGTTCTTCGTCGGCTGGTCGGGGCGGATGGATCTGCTGTACAACCGCCTCATGATTCCACTGTACTGCAGGCGGGCCGCCCGCGTTCTCACCAATTCCGATACCCTGGGTGACGAGTTGGTTCGGCACGTCGGGGTCCCCCGCTCCATGCTGAGCACGGTGTACGCGGCAGCAGACGAGAGCTTCCGGCCCATCACGGACTCGGCGACACTCGCGCGGGTTCGGGCGCGGTACGCGCTGCCAGTAAGCCCGTTCCTGCTGATGGTTGTGAAGGGGCATCAGATACTGGGGCAGGCATCCGGAAAGGCGCTGACCCCAAGAAAAAACGTGGCAGTCGCGCTCGGCGCCTACGGACGCATGCGCCAGCGCGCTGCCCAATCCGGGGCCACTGCCCCACCCCTGGTCATCGTCGGTCTAGGAATCGCAGAGCGCATGACACCGGAGCTGCTTGGCGAGCACACTGACCCGGCCGCCGTGCACACCCCGGGGTTCGTGGACTGGGCCGACATGCCGGCGGTCTACACTTTGGCCCGGGCGCTGGTGTTCCCCTCCCGCTACGAGAGCTTCGGTATCCCAATCGTCGAGGCCATGGCTTGCGGATGTCCCGTCGTGACTTCCTCGGTTGCGGCATGCCCGGAGATCGCCGGCGACGCCGCCGTTCTGGTGAACCCGGACGACGAGAAAGGACTAGCGATAGCGATGGAACGGGTCAGCTTCGACGATGCGTTGACCGAGGACCTGCGTCGCCGTGGCCTTCGCCGTGCAGCCGCTTTCTCCTGGAAGCTGAGCGCGCTCAAGCTACTGACGGAGCTCCGGTCGGCCGCAGGGTTTGGATGAGATTTGTCCCCGCTCCGGCCAGCCCCGGCAACCACCGGCGCCGCCTGGCTTGTGCTTGTCGCGGGCTGCGCCGACGTCTTCCCACCGAAGTTCCCACCAGTTCGGACCACCTCGAGGGATTCACTCGAATTGCCCTCATGGTTGCCGAATGGGTCTCCCGGTCTCGGGGGGACCGGCCGTTCTGCGGCTGTAGCGTTAGAGCCGAGTGACCGGGCCACGCCAGCGCACCGTCCGGCTCAGCCACCTGACGCCGGCATGCGCCGCCCCGCCGACCCATGCCCGGAGTGAGCAGCGCTCCGTAAGTGGCTGGTTCGCCCGCAAGACTGCCACCCCGTAACGGCCAAACTCGGGATCCAGGACCACGAGCTCGAGACCGGCGTAGGTCTGGAGCCAACGACGGATTGCCCAGCGCTCACCGAAACGGCCGGCATCATCCAGGACCAGAAGAGCCCCGGTTCGGAGTGACCCTGCCACCAGAGGCAGGGTGCCATCCCGGCCATAATAGCGCTGGGGTGCGTCCACGAAGACAAGGTCATATGGACCCCGTTCGGCCACGGTCCGCTGCGCCGAGGCGTAAATGTGGCGGAAACGAGCCACGGGGC